>CAMQTN010000110.1 GCA_947037115.1 uncultured Lachnospiraceae bacterium | reverse complement strand
GATTAAGTTCTGCATGAAAGGGGTATGGGTAGAATTTAAATTTACAATTCAGCAAAGAAATTTGTAGGATGATCCGCTTGCTTTCATCAGGCTGCCGGTGCTAAAATAGACAGGACACGGAGCTTATGAAAAGGAGATACGGGCGGACTGATGCAGAAGAAAATTGCAGTGATCAATGATATTGCGGGATACGGAAGATGCGCCATGACGGTGCTTCTTCCGATTATTTCTTATATGGGTGTGCAGGCGTGTCCCCTGCCCACCTCTATTTTTTCCAACAATACAGCGTTTCCCAACTTTTTTATGGACGACTATACGGATCGGATGGAGGCGTATATCGAGAACTGGGAAAGGATCGGACTGACCTTTGACGGCATTGCCACGGGTTATCTGGGTTCTGTCAGACAGATTGACATTGTAAAAAAGTTTATCCGGGTATTTTCCCGAAAAGAGACACTGGTGATTGTAGATCCGGTGATGGGAGATCACGGAAGAATATACTCTGCCTATACGGCAGAGTTATGTACGGAGTTGAGAAAGCTGGTGGCGCTGGCGGATATTATCACGCCAAATCTGACAGAGGCCTGCTATTTGCTGGATATTCCCTACAGGGAGAAGGGATGGAAACGAAATGAACTGTTTGATATGGCACAGAAACTTTCGGAAATGGGCCCTTCCCATGTGGTGGTCACGGGGATTGTGCAGGGGGAATTTATCGCGAATTATGTCTATGTGAAAACAGAGGACGGGAAGCCGAATGCCGGACTCAGCCGGATCCATAAGACGGATTCTGAGCGCTGCGGCACAGGGGATGTTTTTGCCGGCATTATTGCGGCGGATGCCGTAAACGGGATTCCTTTTGATAAATCCGTAAAGAAAGCCGCAGGCTTTGTCAGACAGTGCATCAAAAAGGCTGTGGAACTAAAAACGCCGCCCACGGACGGCGTTCCCTTTGAGGAGATTCTCTACCAGTTAAAAAGGGGATGAGCTTAGCAGTGCGCTGGAAACTGAGGGCCTTTCCAGCGGCACATGAGCAGTGCGCTCGAAAAACTTTCAGTTTTCCCCGCTCGCGGGCTTCGCCCTATCACTCCATAATCTGTCAAAATTGACTGCAAGCAGTCATTTTGCCACCTTATGTCATGGCACTGCTCAGGAGGACAACGGATATTCTAACTCGAATGGGTATCCGTCTTTTTTATTTTTCTCGGAGAGGGTGTCCGTCTCGATGACACAGAAATCCTCGCTCTTAATTACCTCTTTCATTTCTTTTCGTATGGTTTCAAAGTCTGCCACATGAGCAGAGATTCTGCGGCAGGCAAAATCACCTTCGCTTATGGTGCGGATATTTTGGTTTTCATTGCCGGAGGAGGGGGCGTCTCCGGTGATGGTGAGGAACATATGCCGCTGGTATTTGCCGTTTTTATATTCGTGCAGTACGCCGGAAGGATAGGCCACCACGGTGCCCATCTGCTGGGCCGTGACGAAGAGCTTCAGGATATGCTGGCCGTAATACTTGGGGATATCCATCTCCTCGAGAGGTACGGTGAGCATCTTGCGGGCCACGATTTCGTTGTGGTAGAAACCGTCGGGCAGAAGGACGCCGTTTTTGCTCTCGGGAATTTTGGCGAGACCGGTCACGGGGCTTGCCATATTCTGCAGGGTCTCCTGCAGGGTTGCCAGACAGTTGTGGATGTCCATAATTTTCTGCTCTGCAAGAATTTTGCCGTCATAGAGAAGCTTCTGCAGATTGATGGAAGAATTTTCCACATAGTTATTCAGATCTTTTAAGGGGATGCCCAGCTTGATGCAGACAGTGATCGCATCCAAAAGATAGAGCTGGTCGTTTGTGTAATAGCGGTAGTTTGTCTCCGTGTTCACAAAGGCCGGTTTCAGGATGCCGATCTGATCGTAGTAACGCAGAGACTTAATACTTACATTTTTTAATTTGGATACCTTTCCGATAGACATATACTGACTCATAATTCGTAACTTAACACCTCTTCCGTAGACCATTTGTTTCTGTTACTGAACTAAACTATACCCGAGGGTAAGAGTTCACAAAACTTATTTTGTCACAACTTCCAAAACAAAACAAGTCCTTTTGGGAAATTTGTGGTCATAAAAAATCCGCATACAAGATGATGTATGCGGATTCGCTTTACCATATGTATAAATACTTCCGGGTGAGGCAGCAAAGCAATCCCCGTGAGGTAATTTCGAAGAAATTTACTTCCGGCCCATGGTTACGACAACATCGTAGCTGGTCTTGCCTTTCTCGTAAGGGATCACACAACCCTCGATAGCCTGTCCGTCCACGGTGACCGACTTGACGCCCTTTTCCACGTTGTCAGGGTTCACGACCTTGATGTTGTAGGTTCCTTCGCGGAATTTACGGGTTAAGGTAAAGTCACCGAAGTCTGCGGGCACACAGGGATCAATGCTTAATCCTTTGTGGGTAGGATATACGCCCAGGATATGCTGTGACACATTGACGAATGTCCATGCCGCCGTACCGGTCAGCCAGCTGTTCTTTGCCTCCCCGTGGGTTCTTGCATCTGCGCCGGCTACCATCTGAGAGTACACATAAGGCTCGGTGCGGTGAATTTCACTGAACTCCTCCACGTAGGCAGGGCAGGTTTTGCGGTAAATCTCAAAAGCCCTGTCGCCACGGCCGATCACAGTCTCTGCGATGGATACCCAGGGATTATTGTGGCAGAAGATACCGGCATTTTCCTTGTATCCCGGCGGATAGGAGGAGATTTCACCCAGCTCCAGATGGTACTTCGTATAAGGCGGCTGTAAAATCATGACCCCGTATTTGGTGTCCAGTTTTTCTTTTACGGAGTCAAGCGCCTTTTTGGCAAGACCTTCCTCCACGCCGATACCGGCAAGCGGACAGAAGCCGTTAGACTCAATGTAGATCTGTCCTTCCTCGCATTCCCTGGAACCGATCTTCTTGCCGTAGGCGTCGTAGGCACGGACAAACCATTCGCCGTCCCAGCCGTCCTTCAATATGGCGTCGTACATTTTCTGTACTTCGGCGCGGGCATAGTCGGCTTCCTTCTGGTCGCCCATGAGTTCGCAGAGCTGCGCGTACTCTTCCCCATACTTGACAAACATGCCGGCAATGAATACGGACTCGGCCACAGGTCCTTCGGAAGGGCCGAAGGTCTGGAAGGATTCACCCGGATGCTCCGAGAAACAGTTCAGGTTCAGGCAGTCATTCCAGTCGGCGCGGCCAATCAGCGGCAGGGCATGAGGCCCTTTGTGGCTGACAATGTAGTCGAAGGAACGTTTCAGATGTGTCATAAGCGGCTGTGCCGCAGACATATCGTTGTCGAAAGGTACCATTTCTGTTAAAATGGAGGTGTCGCCGCTCTCACGCACATAGGCGGAGGTTCCGGCAATCAGCCAGAGCGGGTCGTCATTGAAGCCGCTGCCAATGTCGGAATTGCCCTTCTTGGTGAGGGGCTGGTACTGATGGTAGGCGCTGCCATCCGGGAACTGGGTGGAGGCAATATCGATGATACGCTGTCTTGCCCGGTCCGGAATCAGGTGTACGAAGCCCAGAAGATCCTGACAGGAATCCCGGAAGCCCATACCGCGTCCGATACCGGATTCGTAGTAGGAGGCGGAGCGGGACATGTTAAAGGTCACCATACACTGATACTGATTCCAGATATTTACCATCCGGTCAACTTTATCGTTAGAGGACTTGACGGTATATTTGGACAGAAGATCATTCCAGTAAGCGTTCAACTCGGCAAAAGCCCTGTCCACATCAGCGTCGGTCTTATATTTGGCAAGCATTGTTTCGGCAGGCTTCTTGTTGATGATGCCGGGAGCCTCCCACTTCTGATCCTCGGGATTTTCGATATAACCTAACACAAAGACAAAGGTCCTGCTCTCACCGGGGCTCAAAGTTACATTGATCTGGTGGGAGGCGATGGGAGACCATCCGCTGGCGATGGAGTTTGTGGCCTGACCTTTTTCCACAACTTCGGGGTTGGCTGCGCCGCGGTATGCGCCAAGAAAAGCATCGCGGCTGGTATCAAATCCGTCCACGGGAGTGTTGACAGAGTAGACGGCATAATGATTTCTGCGCTCTCTGTACTCGGTCTTGTGATAGATGGTGGAACCGACGACTTCCACCTCCCCGGTATTTAAGTTGCGCTGGAAGTTGCGGGAGTCGTCGTCCGCATTCCAGAGACACCATTCAACATAGGAGAAGAGAGAGACCGTTTTTTCGCTGTCGCTTTGGTTTGTCAGTTTCACCTGGCTGATCTCGCAGTTGTCATCCATGGGGATAAAGGTCAGGACGGAAGCTTCAAGCCCGTTCTTTGTGCCCGTAAAGCGGCTGTAACCGATACCGTGGCGGCATTCGTAGCTGTCGAGCTCTGTCTGGGTCGGTTTCCAGCCCGGATTCCAGACACTGCCGCCCTCTTTTATGTAGAAATATTTTCCGTTGATGTCGTTCGGGACGTCGTTATAGCGGTAGCGCGTCATGCGAAGGAGTTTCGCATCCTTGTAGAACGTATAACCGCCGCAAGTGTTGGAAATCAGTGTAAAGAACTCTTTACAGCCTAAATAATTGATCCAGGGCAGGGGCGTCCTGGGTGTGGTGATGACATACTCGCGGTTGGCATCATCAAAGTAACCAAATTTCATAGCTCCATTCTCCTTTTAAAATGATGTGTTTTTGTGTGCCGGTTCCGTGGAATCGTCGTAATACAAAGGAAGGTAAACGATTAAGTAAATACGATTCCGGCCGGATAAACAAATTATACAGAAGAAATAAAAAAAAAGCAATCAATATATGTTTTTCTCTGAAAATGCGAAGGAATTTCAAAATACATTGCATTACTGGGAATTGTGTTGTACAATGGAAATACGAAAACGATTAAGCGACATGCGGCACATGCAGACTACTGATGGTTCCGCTGGTCGAAGAGGACAAGCATATGGTATCGATGAAAGATATTTCGGCGGTTTGCGGCGTGTCTGTTGCGACTGTCAGTAAGGCGTTGAATGACCACGATGATATCGGAAAAGAGACAAAGAAGCGAATTCGTCAGGTGGCCGAGGAGATGGGATATTTTCCCAATACGGCGGCCAAGATGTTAAAGACGCACCGCAGTTACAATGTGGGTGTTCTCTTTAACCATGAGGATTACAGCGGCCTGACGCATGATTATTATGCCTTCGTCCTGGACAGCATGAAGAACACTGTGGAGGAAAAGGGGTACGACATTACCTTTGTGAACACCAGCAAAAACCGTGCGGGAGCAATGAGCTATCTGGAACATTGTAAATCCCGGGGATTTGACGGTGTTGCGATTGTCTGTACGGATTTTTATTCGCCGGAGATATTGCAGCTTGTGAGGAGCGGGATACCGGCGGTTACGCTGGATCATCTTTTTAATAATGTCAGTGCGGTTATGTCCAACAATGTGCAGGGAATGCAGGATCTGCTTACATATATTTATAAGAAGGGCCATCGCAGGATAGCCTATATTCATGGCGCTGATTCTGCCGTTACACAAAGCAGGCTCTCTTCTTTCTACCGGACGGCGGGACAGCTTGATCTGACCATACCGGACGAGTACATCCGTATGTCGCCTTACCGTGATACAAAAGGTGCATACAGAGAGACGCAGTATCTGCTTGATCTGGAGAAGCCGCCCACCTGTATTATTTATCCGGATGACTTTTCCGCTTTCGGCGGTTATAATTTAATGCAGGAACGGGGACTGCGGGTGCCGGACGACATTTCGATTGCGGGCTATGACGGCATCAGGATTGCCAGACATATTGAACCTACACTGACCACTCTGCGTCAGGATACGGCGGAGCTGGGACGGCAGGTGGGCGAGAAACTGATCAGCCTGATCGAGCATCCGAAAACCACGCTGGTTGAGACGATTGTGGTGGAGGGTCATGTGTTTGAAGGCAATTCCGTGGCGGAAATCAACGCGAAAAGTACTTCTAAAGACGTCCCGTCATAGGACGGAGCGCCAGGAAGTACTAAGTTTCGCGTAAGAGAATGCCCAAAATAAGGCATTCTCCGCTCGTATTTGGGAAAGGGAAAACATGTCGGCACCGATTTTATTTGACCAAAGTAAATTAAAGGCATATGATGGACTTATGAGGCTGTGTGGGTTTGCCGGGAAAACTGAACAGTGGCAGCAGTCCATGTGGTGTGAGCTGTTGACGAACCGGAAACTTTATGATGCCTTCGTATATTATCTGGAGCACCATGGGCTTCCGGACTTTCCGAAGTGCGGAGAGTATTCCCTGACGGACTGCTATGTGTGGCAGATAGAGCAGGACAATCTGCGTAAGGATACGGGAAAGAATACGGCGGACTGTAATAAGGAAGACATGGTACTTCAAAGTTTTATGATGATGGCGAAAATGCTGAGGGATCCTGAGACTTACGCGAAAAAGCTAAGCGACTGGAAAGGCATGGATCAGACCATGTGAGGCGTTTTGTACGGAAATGGTGCAGAAAAAGGATAAAAGTATGGATCGGGCAGAGTTTACAGATAAGTTACAGCATGCGCTGGCGGGAGGCCTGAACAGCGCGGCGGTGGCAGAAAACGTGCAGTATTACCGGGAATATATTGATGTGGAGATTCGGAAAGGCAGAAGCGAGGAAGAGGTGCTGGGGAGTCTTGGTGATCCGAGGCTTCTTGCCAAAAGCATTATTGAAGCCAACAAGCGTGCCGGCCTGAACGAGGGGACAAACCGGAATTATGATGAGGAGACTCCGGACAACGTTTATGGGGAACAGGAGGGGACGGGACATGCTGTCCGCGTGCCGGCCTGGCTGATCCTCCTGATCCTAGGGGTTCTCTTCCTTTTGATTATCGGTGTGATTTTTTCAGTGATTTCCGTCCTTGCACCGATTATCATTCCGGTGCTTGTTGTTGTGCTTTTGGTAAACTTTTTCCGGGGGAGAAGATAACAGATGCGTGCGCCTGGTTTCCTGCTGACATGACATACAACAGGCCGTTTATCTGTGATAAGCGGCCTGTTGAGGGGAGTATAAATAATTAATATAAGGGTCTGTAGGCGGAGAATGAAGGGGTGTCTCCGTCTACATCTCTAATTATAGTACGTTACAGGAAAAAAACAATAAAAAATAGTACCAAAGTACCAACGACGAATTTGGCACTTTTGAATAAAAAAATAGTACCAAAGACCTATGTGATACCTGAATAACTTTCATTTTATCTTCTCATACTATTTCTGTAACATGAAACCAATCAGGAGGTATGGAAGATGTCTAAGAATGATTTTAACCAGAACAGCCAGCAGAATGAGAAGCAGCAGGACAAGAACAACCAGAACAACTCGAAGAACAGTTCTAACAACAACTCCAACAACAGCAGCAAGAACAGTTCCGGCAGCAACTCTAACAGCAAGGACAACTACTAAGAAAGATCTGATCTTGATCTGAGAGCTGAGAGGGGGACGCATGGGGCGTCCCCCTCTCAGCTTGCTGTGTATACAGAAAACAAAGTTGACAGGTATTTGCATATGGCATAAAATGTGGCTATGGAAAAATTAGAGTATATCGTGCCCTGTCATTTTGGACTGGAGGCAGTATTAAAAAGAGAAATCGCGGATCTGGGTCTTGAGATTGTCGAGGTGGAGGATGGCAGAGTCACCTTTGCCGGGGACGCTCAGGCGTTGTGCCGCGCCAATATTTATTTGCGAAGCGCGCAGAGGGTGCTTATTAAGATAGGAAGTTTTCACGCGGAGACCTTTGAAGAATTATTTCAGGGGACGAGAGCGCTGCCGTGGGAGGCATATATACCCAAAGACGGAAAATTCTGGGTGGCCAAGGCGGCCAGCGTGAAAAGCAAACTTTTCAGCCCTTCCGATATTCAGTCGATCATGAAGAAGGCCATGGTAGAGCGCATGAAGAAGATTTACCATATCGACTGGTTTTCGGAGAGCGGTGCGGACTATCCGGTCAGGGTGTTTATCAAAAAGGACGAGGTGACGGTAGGACTGGATACCTCGGGAGAATCTTTACATAAACGAGGGTACAGAAAGTTGACGGCGAAAGCGCCTATCGCGGAAAATCTGGCGGCTGCGCTGCTTATGCTGACGCCATGGAAGAAGGACCGGATTCTGGTAGATCCGTTCTGCGGGAGCGGAACGATTCCCATTGAGGCGGCCATGATGGCGGCCGGTATCGCGCCGGGCAGGATAAGAAACTTTACGGCACAGAGCTGGGAGCATGTGGTTCCTGCGAAGCTCTGGCAGCAGACCAGAGAAGAAGCGCGTGCCTGTGAAAATCTGGATATCGAGACGCAGATTCAGGGATATGATGTAGACGACAAGATGGTGTCTATCGCCAGGGCGAATGCAAAACTTGCGGGCGTGGAACATCTGGTTCATTTTCAGAGACGGGATGTGGCCCAGCTCAGCCATGCGAAAAAATATGGGTTTATCCTGACAAATCCGCCCTATGGAGAGCGGCTGGAGGAGAAGGAAAACCTCTTTGCCCTTTATCGGACGCTGGGAGAGCGTTATCAGGCGCTGGATTCCTGGTCGATGTATGTGATTACATCCTATGAGCAGGCACAGGAGGCCATCGGGAAAAAAGCCGATAAGAACAGAAAAATGTATAACGGTATGATCAGGACTTATTTTTATCAGTACATGGGGCCAAAGCCCGCCGGGAGTAAAAGGTAAGCGATGCAGCAGAACAGTTTAATGAAAAGTACATTGGTATATTGTATTTTGTTTGTGGCGGCGGCCATGAGCGTGATGCTGTACTACGCGGCGTCCAGGACGGTGGGAGTGGCGGATCTGGCGCAGGACGAAGTAATTCCCTCCACGCAGGAAGAGGAGGCGGCGCCGGCGGTTCCCGCACAGGGAAATGAAATTGTAATTGACCGTACAGGAACCAACACCAGTTATTTTTGTGTGCCCATGCCGGAGAATGTGAAAGCGGAGGAAGTGGTTTTAGAGAATCACTATATGGATAAAGAATTGTGGGTGGGCATCCGTTCTGAACAGGCGCAGGCCTACGAGGCGTTTTATGAAACCAATGCTGTCTACGGGAACTGCAACAATGTGACGGACGGTCGTTTTGAGACGGAGGAGGAGCGGATATGCCTTCGGTTTGCCTTGACGGGAGTTTATGAATACCGCAGCATTTTTGAGAACCACACGCTGTATGTGGAGTTTGTGCCCTCTAAGGAAATGTACGAGAAGGTCATTGTGATAGATCCCGCTTATGGCGGGGAGGAGAGGGGCGTCACCGTAGACAGGGTGATGTCAAAGGATATTACGCTTGAGGTCGCGAAAGCCCTGAAAGCCATGCTTGATGAGAGCGATATCAAAGTGTATTATACCAGAATGGATGACAGCAATCCCCTGGCTGTGGAGAGGGCAGGGCTGGCAACGGAGACAAAGGCCGACATGCTGATCCGTATTGAAGTGAGCGGGGATGACAGCAGTAAGCTTTACGGCACGTCGGCGGTATGCAACAGTAAATATTATATTCCCGGCTTTGGCAACGTGGAGTTGGCGGATCTCTTGGAGCATGAGGTGGTGACGTCGATCAGCGGTAAGGCAATCGGGCTGCTGGAGGCGGACGCGGCGGACGAAGTGCTGAACAGTGCGACGGTTCCCGCGGCGTCTATCCGGGTGGGATACCTGACGAACAGCCAGGAGGCCATCCTTTTACAGCGGGAGGATTACATTAAGCGGATTGCGGAAGGGATCTACAATGCGGTTGTAAAGGCTTATGAACAGCACGAAAAGTAATTATTGATAAACGGAAATTTTCAGAGGCTGTATGATCATGACATGAATGAAGGGAAAAGGAATGTTTCAGATTATATTTGCGACGGGCAATCAGGGTAAAATGAGAGAGATTCAGGCGATCATGGGAGACTGTAAGGCGGAGATTATCTCCATGAAGGAGGCAGGGTTCGATCTTGAGATAGAGGAGAGCGGGACTACATTCGAAGAAAACGCCCTGATCAAGGCGCGGGCAGTGGCGGATGCGCTCGCGGCGCGGGGAGAGGCGCAGACGTGCGTGGTGATGGCGGATGATTCCGGATTGGAGATCGACTGTCTGAACGGAGAGCCGGGGGTTTATTCAGCCAGGTATCTCGGAGAGGAGACGCCGTTTGATGTGAAGAGCCGGGACTTTCTCAGACGGATGGCGGATGTGCCGGAGGAAAAGAGGAACGCAAGATTTGTCTGCGCCATTGCGGCGGTTTTCCCGGACGGCGAGTCGGTTACCACAAACGGTATAGTGGACGGCAGAATCGGTTATGAACTGCGTGGAGACAACGGCTTTGGCTATGATCCCATCTTTTATCTGCCGGAGTACGGCCGCACGGCGGCGGAGCTTTCTGACGAGGAAAAAAATCAGATCAGCCACAGGAGCAGAGCCTTGAAGCTGATGAAAGAGGAACTGAAGAAAAGGATGTTTTAATGAGCATGAAAGTTTTAATTGTGAGTGACAGTCACCGTCACAATGAAAATCTCCTCGCCGTGCTGGAGCGGACGGGACCGTATGATATGCTGGTGCACTGCGGAGATGTGGAGGGAAGCGAATATACGATCAGCGAGGCGGCAGGCTGTCCTGCGGTGATGGTGCAGGGGAATAATGACTTTTTTTCTGATATTCCCAGAGAACAGGATATTATGATCGGACGTTATAAGGTGTGGGTGACTCATGGACACCACTATAACATCGCAATGAATACCGAGACAATCAAACAGGAGGCCATGAGCCGGGAAGTAGATATTGTCATGTGCGGACATTCCCACAGGCCCGTCATTGATATCGGGCGGGACATTACGCTGATCAATCCCGGGAGTATCAGCTATCCCAGACAGGAGAACCGGAAGCCCAGCTATGTCATTATGGAACTGGACAGGGAAGGGGAGGCTCACTACACATTGAACTATGTGGGCTGATAAAGTTCAGCTATAAGGCCATAATGGAATTGTTGAAAAAAATGACAGAAAGCTGTTGACAGAAAAAGGGCTGTATTATATAATGGAACATGCGTTGTGAGAATTGACGCGTGATCCCTGGCGGGGTGTGGCTCAGCTTGGCTAGAGCGCCTGGTTTGGGACCAGGAGGTCGCA
>CAMQTN010000109.1 GCA_947037115.1 uncultured Lachnospiraceae bacterium | reverse complement strand
CTACACTTCTAGCTTCGTCGGCAGCGTCAGATGTGTATAAGAGACAGGTTCTCTCGCTAATATTCAAATTCAAAGCAATTTCCTTATTAAACATTCCGTTTGCCACCTGAACAAGAACTTCTAACTCTCTATTTGTCAAAAGATCAATCTTATCTTTATCAGAATCTCTATTTACCAATTGATTATTTAAAGCAGGAATCAAACTGGGTTGAATATAGTTTTCGCCATTTTTTACTGCGTTAATTGCCTTTTTCAATTCCTGAGACTCAGAATCCTTTAAAATATATCCATCCACTCCAATATCGATTGCCTTCATGAGATAATCCATCTCGTTATGCACTGTAAGGATTAACACCTTAATTGGTGTATTCTCATCTTTCATTCTTTTTAAAACTTCGATCCCATTCATCTCCGGCATATTGATGTCCAAAAGCAAAACATCCGGATTGTATATACTCAACTTGTCCATACATTCCACCCCGTTAGATGCTTCACCCACCACTTTAATTGACCCGTCAAATTCCAATAACTGTTTTAAACCTTCTCTGATCAGACTATGATCATCCGCTATCATTACATTTATTTTTTGTATTTTTCCCTCCATTGCTTTTATCCTATTTTTCCTTTTGTGGAATTTCAATGAAAACAATAGTTCCATTATCTGTTTCAATTTTCATTTTCCCACCCAATAGAAATACTCTCTCTTTTACAACAGATAAACCGAAATGCCTGTCCTTCTTCTCTGCCTCTTTCAGATTAAATCCCGTTCCATTATCCTGAATTTTTATATAAATCCTGTCTTCATCTTTCTTCAGGGATACTTCTATCTTATTTCCTTCGGAATGTTCTATCGCATTCTGAACGCATTCCTGAATAATACGATATATCATGATCAGGGAAATCTCCTTTTCCTTCTCTGAAAACTGATCTTCTATATCATCAATATCAGACAAAATTTCAAAAGAACCATCCTTATTTAAAAGAGAAAAGAAGTTTAAGAGGGTTTCACACAGACCTAAATCATCAAAGGTCATTGGTCTGAGATCATAGATTCTGTTTCTGATATCATCGATTACCTTCCGAAGTCCTGACTCAACTGAGGCGAGCTCCAACTTTGCCTTTACAATATCCTGATCTATGTAAAGAGAACTCAACTCAACCTGATGAACAAGATGAGTCAAATCCTGCAAAGAACTATCATGTAAATCTCTTGCTATTCTTTGACGCTCTTTTTCCTGCACATCTAAAACAGAAAATTGTTTCATGTGAAACTCTGAAGACAAAGAAATATCATTCTTACTATCCATAATTATTTCCTCTGCTAAAAAATTGCAATCGTTGTTCAATTATTATATAACAAATTCTAATCGATTAAAAGAATATTTGTAGAAATGAAGACCAAAAAATGATATAATGAGCGTTAGTGAGGAGAGTATGCTTGCATATTCAACGAACAGCGAATGACGATCATGAATCTCTGATTCATGATATAATGACCGCAGGGAAAAACATAACATCCGGCAGATTCAATGTCTGCAGAAGTCTAAAATAAAAAAGGAAACCAACATATGAGTAAAAAATTAGCTACCGCAATCGCATTAACCGGAATCTCAATCACGACGATCCATGGCATTAACAAAGTACATACTTCTCTCTGTACAGTGAAAGATCTCTTAAGTAATTCTGAAAACTATTATTATGAATGGCGTTTTGGAAAAATAAGATATCAAAAAAAAGGAAATGGAAGTCCTCTCCTCTTTATTCATGATCTGACAGTGGGAAGCTCCAATTATGAATATCACAGATTGATCAATAACCTGACTGAAAAACACGAAATATACTCGATTGATCTTTTGGGCTATGGCATGTCAGACAAGCCTTCCATGACTTATACAAATAATCTGTATGAACAGTTAACCGCTGACTTCATTAAGAATGTGATAGGCAAAAAAACCTCAATTGTGGTAACCGGCGAATCTGTTCCTTTCGTCATCATGGCATGCCACAATTACCCTGATATAATTAATAAGATTGTATGTATCAATCCGCAAAATTTATATTTGCAAAATCAAATTCCATCCAAACAGACGAATCTTTTAAAACTTATCATTGAGTCGCCTGTCATTGGAACTTTTATTTATCACATGTTTTCAAACCGCGCCTGTATTGAAAAAACTTTTGTGAAAAATTATTTCTATCATCATGAGGAAATCAAAGAAAAATATATTTATAATTACCTCGAAGCAGCTCATCTGGGAGGATATAATTCTAAATATGCATTTGCAAGCTATGCTGGAAAATATATGAACATGAATATCCTGAATGAACTGAAAGAAATCAATCATAGTATTCTTATGATCGGTGGAGAAAAGGAAAAAGAAATTCAGACTACCATAGAAAACTATAAATACTACAATGCTTCCATCGAGGACTGTTATATTCCTGAAAGCAGACATCTTCCTCAGCTTGAAGCCCCCGATGAAATACTTGAACAACTTCGCATGTTCTTATAATGGTTTCTTATTTGCCGTCCCGGCTTTCCGAGGATACTGCTTCGGAGTCGGACGGCATTTTTCTATTACAACAAGATTTCTGTAGATGTCAGAAAACGGAAGACAAAATCCCTTCTGCTCAATCAGCTTACCCCCTAAAACAGAAATAGAGTGATCCGCCTGCTCTATTTCTGTCATATTCTTCTCCGATTTCATAGAAACTTTATCAGATTTATATGATATAAATTTTCCTCCCACTTTCACATAGGGAAGACAATACTCCGACAAAACAGATAAATTTGCAACTGCCCTCGAAACACATAAATCAAACTTCTCCCTCATACACTCCGGTTTCGCAAAATCTTCTGCTCTTCCATGAATTGCTTCCATTTTTGAAAGTTCCAATTTGTCAATTACTTCCTGTAAGAATCCCACTCTTTTCTGCAGGGAATCCAGAAGCGTTATCTCTAAATCAGGAAAAGCAATCTTTAACGGTATACCTGGAAAACCTGCACCCGTCCCTACGTCAATCACAGAAAAAGAACCGCTCAGATCGCAGACCTTCACCAGAGAAAGGCTGTCAACAAAATGTTTCTTCACCACCTCATCAAATTCTGTAATTGCCGTCAGATTCATCACTTTATTTTTTTCTACGAGCATTTCATAAAACGCCAGAAACTGGTCTAACTGATCAGAAGATAAAATGATATGAAACTCCTCCAAATCCTTTTTAAATGTTAAAAACTGATCTACATGCAAAACAGGAACCTCTTACCCTTTCTAAATCATTGTTTTCTATTATAGTTTTCCAAATATACCAAAAGAACAGAAATATCCGCAGGCGATACCCCCGATATTCTGGAAGCCTGCCCCACAGAAATCGGCCTGTGGGCAATCAACTTCTGTCTCGCTTCCAGCCGGAGGCTTCCCACATCATCATAATCCAAATCAGCGGGGATCTTCTTTTTCTCCATTTTTTTATAATGCTCAACCTGCTTTAACTGTCTTTCAATATATCCCTCATATTTAATCTCAATCTCCACCTGTTCCACCACATCCGCAGGAAGAGATTTTCTTTCAGGATCAATTTCAGAAAGCATCTCATAGGTAAGCTCCGGCCGGCAGATCAGCTCCGCCAGACTTACCCCTGTCTTTAAGGGAGCGCTTCCGTGGGAAGATAAAAAATCCTGATTTTCTCTCGAGGCGCCGATAACTGTACTTTTAAGACGTGTTATCTCCTGATCGATCCGCATCTTTTTATCTGAAACTGCCTGATAAAGTTTTTCCGAAACCAGACCAACCTCATAACCGATTTTTCGCAATCGCAGATCTGCATTATCCTGACGAAGAAGAAGACGGTACTCTGCCCTTGAAGTCATCATCCGATAAGGCTCAAAATTTTCTTTCGTCACAAGATCATCAATCAGCACACCGATATAAGCCTGGGAACGATCCAGCACTATCTGCTCTCTGCCACGAAGAAAAAGAGAAGCATTGATGCCGGCTATCAACCCCTGAGCCGCAGCTTCCTCATAACCACTGCTGCCGTTAAACTGTCCACCACTGAAAAGCCCCCTAATATTTTTAAACTCCAAAGTAGGGTAAAGCTGCTTTGGATCAATGCAATCATACTCAATGGCATAGGCATTTCTCACCATCTTACAATGTTCCATTCCCGGTACAGTCCGGTACATGGCAAGCTGCACATCCTCAGGAAGAGAGGAAGACATACCGCTCACATACATTTCATTGGTATGAAGTCCTTCCGGTTCAATAAAAACCTGATGTCTGTCCTTATCTGCAAACTTAACTACTTTATCCTCGATGGAAGGACAGTATCTGGGGCCGGTCCCCTCTATAATTCCGGCGTAAATAGGAGATCTGTCCAGATTTTTCCTGATAATATCATGTGTCTTCTCATTCGTATAAGTCAAATAGCAGGAAACCTGATCAATCTGTACTTCCTCCGGATCTGTGGAAAAGGAAAAAGGAATCACTTTCTCGTCTCCAAACTGCTCCTCCATCCTGGAGAAATCCAGAGACCGCCTGTCCATTCTGGCCGGCGTACCCGTCTTAAAGCGACGCATCTCGATTCCCAAATCCAAAAGAGAATCCGTCAGATGGTTGGCAGCCTGTAATCCATTTGGCCCTGTGTAAGTAATTGCCTCACCACAAAGACATCTGGCTTTCAGATAAGTGCCCGTACATAAAATAACAGCCTCACACTCATAGACTGCTCCCGTAAAAGTTTTCAAACCGACTATTTTTTTAGAGACTTTGGAATCCAAAATTTCTTCTGTCAAAAGCTCACATACTTCCGCCTGTTTAATTGTCAGATGCTCCTGATTTTCCAAAACCTTACGCATGGCACGGGAATACTCTGCTTTGTCCGCCTGGGCTCTGAGAGAATGAACTGCAGGACCTTTAGATCTGTTTAACATCTTAGACTGAATAAAAGTCTTATCTATATTTTTTCCCATCTCACCGCCAAGCGCATCAATCTCCCTCACAAGATGACCTTTGGAAGTACCTCCCACATTCGGGTTGCAGGGCATGAGAGCAATGCTGTCCACGCTTACCGTAAAAATCACTGTCTCAAACCCAAGACGCGCGCAGGCCAACGCCGCCTCGCATCCCGCATGGCCCGCGCCTACAACGCACACATCAACTTTTTCTTTTATATATGACATCATAAATGACCGCCTTTACTTACCCATACAAAATTTGGAAAATATCTCATTTATCAGATCATCACCAATTTCTTCTCCAATGATCATGCCAAGAGAAGAATAAGCATTCATCAGGTCTATCGAATAAAAATCTTCCGGCATGTCCATCTCCAGACTTTTTCTGACCTCATCCATACTCTTTCTGGCATCATAAACAGCCTCCTTATGACGGATATTCGTAATATATACTTCATCGTTATAAGAAATCTGGCCGTGAAAAAACATATCCCTGATCAGAGAAGTCAATACCTCTATTCCGTCTTCTCTTTTTGTCGAAGTCTTTATCATATAAATGCAGGGAACATCACTTTCCGATTTTTGACAGACAGATATATCAGAAACAATCTTAATATCACGCCCCATCACTTCTTCAATGATATTTGACACGGACTGCTCGCTTACCACTTCTTCCAGATCTGATTTATTCAGAAGAATAACTGCATTTTTTTCCTTTATCATTCTGACAATATCCTTGTCACTCTCATCGAGCGGCACAGAAGAATCTATGACATACAGGATCAGATCAGACTGCTCCGCAATCTTCCTGGCTTTTTCCACGCCAATCTTTTCCACCACATCCTCTGTATTTCGAATACCCGCAGTATCTATCACATTTAAAGAGATATCTCCAAGAGTAATCGTCTCTTCCAGCGTATCTCTGGTAGTGCCGGCTACATCCGTCACGATTGCCCTCTCTTTACCTGCCAGAAGATTCAGCAAAGAAGACTTACCTGCATTCGGCTTACCTAAAATAACTGTGTTGATTCCTTCCTTTAACATCCTGCCATCATCCGCAGATTCCAGTAATTTATCCAGCTCGATGATAATATGATCAGACTTATCAGAAAGTCTCTCATGGTAATGCTCCAGACTGATATGCTCCGGATCATCCAGAGCTGACTCGATAAAGGCGATCTCATAGAGAATTTCCTCTCTCAATTTTTTTATTTTATCAGACACAGAACCTTTTAACTGATTGACAGAAGACTGCAGGGCAAATTCATTTTTAGCATGAATGATATCCATAACTGCTTCCGCTCTGGACAGATCAATTCTGCCGTTCAAAAAAGCACGTTTGGTAAATTCACCCGGTTCGGCAATCCTGGCTCCGGCCTTTACCACAGCCATGAGAATTTTTTTCATCATAAAAATACCGCCATGGCAATTAATCTCCACGGTATCTTCTGTGGTATAACTTCGAGGAGATTTCATAACAGATACCATCACCTCATCCAAAAAAGTACCATCCTCATCCACAATAAAACCATAATGGATTGTATGAGAATCATATTGATCCAACGTATTCTCATGATTTACATTCTCATATATTTTTGAAACAATCTTAACTGCCTCTTCTCCACTTACTCTGATGATCCCTATTCCAGAATCAGACATAGCCGTAGCGACAGCAGCAATCGTATCCGTTTTCATAAACACACTCCCAGCAATTATTATAAAAAATTTTACTACATACACCCGCAAAAAGCTATCTTAACTTTCTAAAGTATGTCAAAGAGATACTGACCACCTCCAATTCAGATTGAATTGTATAAATTGTATAAAAACGGGATTGACAAATTGTATAAAACAGGGAAAGTATTAAAAGCCTGTTGACTATGAGCAAGAAAGGTGGTAAATTTTTACTCATGAAACGGGTTTCAAGAAGAAACCAAGCGGCAAAAATACTAAATCAAGTAGGAAAAAGAAAAGAGAAGGGAGATGTTAGATTGAAAAAAATAGCAGTAGTCGGAAGCATCAACATTGACCAGACTATTACGTCTGAACGTATTCCGCTGAAAGGTGAAACATTACCCGGAAGAAACCTCCGTTACATACCTGGCGGAAAAGGTGCCAATCAGGCAGTTGCCATGGCAAAACTGGGTGCACAGGTCGAAATGTTCGGTTGTGTTGGCGATGATGAAAACGGACGGAAAATGATTGAGAATCTCGCAAACAACAATGTAGAGACCCATAACATTAAGATCGTTTCTGATATCCCTACAGGAATTGCCATTATCACTGTTGGAGAAAACGATAACACCATTATTGTATTGGAAGGTGCAAACGGACAGGTGACCCGTGCATATATTGACAGCATCAAAGATACACTGTTCACATATGACATGGTAGTCCTGCAGCATGAGATCCCGTTAGATACGGTACATTATATTGTGGAACTGTGCGCAGAACACAATATTCCCACACTGCTCAATCCGGCGCCAGCCGCAGAAGTCCCGATGGAAACGATTGAAAAGGTTACCTATCTGACGCCCAATGAACATGAAGCGGTATTGATCTTTGGTAAAGACCGTTCCACGGAAGACCTTTTGAAGGCATATCCTGAAAAATTAATCATCACACAGGGTTCCAGAGGCGTATCCGTTGGTCTGGCAAACGGTGAAGTATTAAATGTTCCCGCTCGGAAAGCCGAAGTGGTGGATACCACCGGAGCAGGCGATACATTAAACGGTGCATTCTGCGTAAAGATCATTGAAGGAAGCAGCATTGCTGAAGCACTTGAATATGCCAACGCTGCAGCAAGTCTCTCCATCGGAAAATTCGGCGCACAGAGTGGTATGCCTACAGCCGAAGAACTGGCAAA
Source organism: uncultured Lachnospiraceae bacterium (assembly GCA_947037115.1). Lineage (GTDB taxonomy): Bacteria > Bacillota > Clostridia > Lachnospirales > Lachnospiraceae > UBA3282. Next base: position 3,595 of record CAMQTN010000109.1, on the reverse strand, counting down.
AGCACTGGAGGAGACAAAATGAAAAGAAAAGGCATCTTAAACAGCGATATCGCCAGAGTTTTAACTTATATGGGTCACACGGACCGCATCTGCATAGGGGACTGCGGTCTTCCGATTCCGGAAGAGACAGAGAGAATTGACCTTGCGCTGCGTTTCGGGCAGCCATCCTTCATGGAAGTGCTGAAGGAAGTCGCCGAAGACATGAAAATCGAAAAAATTATTCTGGCAGAAGAAATGAAAGAAAAGAACCCTGAAAAACTTCAGGAAGTTCTAAAATTTTTTGACAACATTGAAACCGGTTTCATGACGGAAGTGGAATATGTAAGCCATGTGGAACTTAAAAAAATGACAGGAAAATGTAAAGCTGTCATCCGCACCGGCGAAACAACTCCCTATGCCAATATTATTCTCCAATCAGGCTGCATTTTTTAAGGAAAGGAGGCGTCATCATGCAAATTGAAATGAAAGGGATCAATAAGGCGTTCGGCGGAAACCCCGTCCTCCAAAACGCCGGTTTTGTCCTGGCAGACGGCGAGATTCATGCGCTGATGGGAGAAAACGGCGCAGGAAAATCTACGTTAATGAAAATACTCACCGGCGTATACACAAGAGAGGCCAGCACAGTGATTGTCAACGGAAAAGAAGTTGTCTACAACAACGCACAGGAAGCAGAAAAGGAAGGCATTGTCTTTATCCATCAGGAACTTAATGTTCTGTTCGACCTGACAGTGGAGGAAAATATGTTCCTCGGAAAAGAAATCCATAACCGCTTTGGTGTGTGTGACAAAAAAGCCATGCAAAAAGAAGTACGCCGCATTTTGGACGTACTTGGCATCAAAATAGAACCAAATGCAAAAATGGATACTCTTTCAGTAGGTCAGCAGCAGATGATTGAGATCGCAAAGGCGCTGATGGTAGACGCAAAAGTCATTATCATGGACGAACCGACCGCCGCCCTGAGCCAAAGTGAAACCGTCACATTGTTTAAAGTTGTCCGTTCTCTCAAAGAAAAGGGCGTATCCATCGTCTATATTTCTCACCGCATGGAAGAAATCTTCGAATTATGCGACCGAATCACCATTCTTCGGGATGGACAGTATGTAGGAACAAAAAACATTCCTGAGACCAATATGGACGAGATCGTAAAAATGATGATTGGCCGTGAAATCGGCGAACGTTACCCGGAACGGAACACCGAACCCGGCGAAGTGGTTTTTGAAGTCAAAAACCTGAGCTGTCCAGGCATTTTCAACAATGTCAATTTTAACGTCAGGGCAGGGGAGGTACTGGGCGTTGCAGGACTGATGGGCGCAGGACGCACAGAAATCATGCAGTCCATTTTCGGTAATATGCCTCATGTTACCGGACAGATTTTCATGAACGGTAAAGAAATTCATAATAAGAATCCGTGGGATGCAATGGATAACGGCATCGGCTTTATCACCGAGGACCGCAAAATCGAAGGACTGATGCTTGAGGAAAGCATCATGAAAAACATCTCAATTGCCAATCTTGGACGTATCTCACAAAAGGGAGTGCTCATCAAAAAGCGGGAACAGGAAATGACAGAAAACGGTATCAAAGATCTACATATCAAATGTACCGGCGCTCAACACGCCTGCGGCAATTTAAGCGGCGGCAACCAGCAAAAAGTAGTCTTCGCAAAATGGATCTTTACCGAACCGAAAGTGCTGATTCTGGATGAGCCTACAAGAGGTGTTGATATCGGCGCAAAAAAGGAAATCTATTCCATCATTAATAAACTGGCAGGCACAGGAGTTGCCATTATCATGGTATCTTCGGAACTGCCGGAAGTTCTGGGGATGTCTGACCGGATAATGGTGGTACATGAAGGAAAAATCGGAGGCTTTATTGACAAAAAAGAAGCGAATCAGGAAAATATCATGATTCTTGCAACGGGAGGCAAATTAGATGGATAATAAAAAAATAATGAGCAAAATGCAGGATATGGGTGCACTGATCGCACTGGTTCTGCTTGTGATTGTAATCAGCATTATCAGTCCGGAATTCCGTACAATAGACAACTTTCTGTCTCTGATGCGGCAATCCTCAATCAACGGCTTTATCGCATTTGGTATGACATGCGTTATTTTAACAGACGCGATCGACCTTTCGGTCGGCTCCGTACTGGCATTATCTACCGCATTATGCGCAGCTTTCATCAAAGGCGGCATGCCTGTTGGTCTTGCCATAATTCTGTCATTGATCATCGGTACCATTTTAGGTTCAGTCAGTGGCGTTCTGGTGACAAAAGGCCGTCTTCAGCCCTTTATCGCCACTCTGATCACTATGACAGTCTATCGCGGCCTGACACAAATATTCATGAATGGAAAACCCATTAGTTGAAGTAAAACTAATCACAAAGGATAATGTAAACGAATAAGACACATATACAATCGTGTAAACCAATGGATACCCTCTGCCTGGTAATGATACCAGACAGAGGGATTTTCTATATACGCATGCATAATTGACAGTATTTTATTTGCTATGTATAATAAACATTAATTCTTGAATGGAGGAATATATATGGCAACAATTCGAGAAGTTTCACGGCTGGCAGGTGTTTCTCCTTCTACTGTATCCCGGGTAATAAACGGAACGGCAAATGTGGACGAAGAAAAAAGAGAACGGGTTTTGAAAGCGATTGGACAGACGCGCTATCAACCAAACGAACTGGCACGTGCTTTATATAAAAAATCATCTAAAATCATTGGTTTAATTGTTCCCAATATTGAAAATCCTTTTTTCAGCGAACTTGCCAAAGTGATTGAAGAAGCAGCTTTCTGTTATGGCTTCCGATTATTATTGTGTAATTCAAACAATGACACAGAAAAGGAACAGATTAATATTAATATGCTTAACCAGATGAAAGCCGACGGGGTCATTCTGATCACCAACAGCGGTCAAACCGAAAAAATGATTGCCGGCTGTAATCTGCCTGTGGTTATTGTAGACCGCCACATACCCAATACCGGCGAGATTGCATTTATTGAATCTGACAATTACAACGGCGGACGTCTGGCAACACAATGCCTGATCGATTGTGGATGCCGAAAAATCGTCTGTATGCGCGGCCCACAAAAATTTACAAGCGGATTCCTGCGTTATAAGGGATATCAGGATATCTGCCGGGAAAATGACATAGAAGAACGGTTTATTGACTGTGAATACAGTTTTGAATCCGGTAAAAAAGCCGCCACAAAAATGCTTGAAATGTATCCTGATGCCGAAGGTCTGTTTGCTGCAAACGACATGGTAGCATTATCTGCATATAAAGTATTTCGAAACCACGGCATCCAGGTTCCTAAAAATATTCAGATTGTAGGATTTGATGATATTGGTTTCAGCACTTTGTTTTCCCCGGAAATCACAACCATCCGTCAGCCGGTTCAGGAAATGGGATGCAGGGCAGTAGATATTATCTATCAATACAGCAATGGACAGGCTTTTGAAAAAGAAAGCATATTCGAAGTACAACTGATGGAACGCGAAACAACACACAAACCGAATAATAAATAGTGTCTGCTGATTAAATCTACAACACTTGATTTTACTGATTTGTGTCCCAATA
>CAMQTN010000108.1 GCA_947037115.1 uncultured Lachnospiraceae bacterium | reverse complement strand
TCTACACTTCTAGCTTCGTCGGCAGCGTCAGATGTGTATAAGAGACAGTGCTCTATCAGCTCCCATATTATATAACTATATAGTAGGAAAAAATAGAAATCAATGAGAAATTTATGAATTTCTGTACACATCTCTTAAACTATTATAAAGTTTTCCCCTTTTTTCTCTAATTTTCCTTTTTAGTATAGATTTTCCGGCGAATTTTTCTTATAATAGTTAAAGATATGGCTTTTAACCACTACGATCCGGCCGTAGGGCTGAATTGTATTTTTTTATTTGATTTTACTAAGAAAGGGACAGACTCATGGCAGTAAAGTACGTATTTGTCACAGGCGGCGTTGTGTCAGGACTCGGCAAAGGCATCACGGCGGCATCACTGGGAAGACTTTTAAAAGCGCGCGGTTACAAAGTAACCATGCAGAAATTTGATCCATACATCAATATCGATCCGGGAACCATGAACCCGATCCAGCACGGGGAAGTGTTCGTCACGGAAGACGGCACCGAAACAGATCTGGATCTGGGCCATTACGAGCGCTTCATCGATGAAAATCTGGATAAAAACTCCAATGTGACTACAGGAAAGGTATACTGGTCTGTTCTCCAGAAAGAACGGCGGGGCGATTACGGCGGCGGCACCGTTCAGGTCATCCCTCATATCACAAACGAAATCAAAAGCCGTTTTTACCGAAACTTCACCGACCAGGAAACCCGTATCGCCATCATTGAGGTAGGCGGTACCGTTGGCGATATCGAGAGCCAGCCCTTCCTGGAGTCCATCCGTCAGTTCCAGCACGAGGTCGGCCGGGAAAATGCGATCCTGATCCATGTTACGCTGATTCCCTACCTGAGCGCTTCTCAGGAACTGAAAACGAAGCCCACTCAGGCCAGCGTCAAAGATTTACAGGGCATGGGCATCCAGCCTGACATCATAGTCTGCCGCAGTGAACATCCGCTGGATCAGGGCATCAAGGACAAAATTGCATTGTTCTGTAATGTACCGAACAACCACGTTTTACAAAATCTGGATGTGGAACACTTATATGAGGCTCCCCTCGCCATGGAAAAAGAGCATCTTGCCCAGGTAGCCTGCGAATGCCTGAAGCTGGACTGCCCGGAGCCAGACCTGACCGACTGGAAAGCTATGGTGGAGTCTCTGCGGACTCCCACCGGTTCCGTGACTGTCGCCCTCGTAGGAAAATATACACAGCTCCACGACGCCTATATCAGCGTGGTGGAGGCCCTGAAACACGGCGGTATTTCCCATCACTGCGTGGTAGATATCAAATGGGTGGATTCCGAAACTGTTACAAAGGAAAACGTGGATTCCATCCTTCATGACGCAAACGGCATTTTGGTTCCCGGCGGATTCGGAGACCGGGGTATTGAGGGCAAGATTGAGGCCATTACCTACGCCAGAGAACATAACGTTCCCTTCCTGGGACTCTGCCTCGGCATGCAATTAGCCATTGTAGAGTTTGCCAGAAATGTGATCGGCTACAACGACGCGCACAGCATCGAACTCGATCCTTCTACTACCCATCCCGTTATCGCGCTGATGCCCGACCAGAACGGTGTGGAGGATATCGGCGGCACCCTGCGGCTGGGCTCCTATCCCTGTGTGTTGGACAAGACCTCCAAGGCCTATGAGCTCTACGGTGAAGAAACCATCCACGAACGGCACAGACACCGCTACGAAGTCAACAACGACTACCGCGCCGTGCTCACAGAAAAGGGCATGCGGCTGACAGGGCTTTCCCCGGACGGCCGTATCGTGGAAATGTGCGAGCTTACAGACCATCCTTTCTTTGTGGCAACGCAGGCGCATCCGGAATTAAAGTCCCGGCCCAACAGGCCCCATCCGCTTTTTAAGGGATTCGTGAAAGCAGCGTCAGATCAGAAAAAATAAATCGACCACATAAACAGAGGCCGTCAACATGACAGCCTCTGTTTTTACCTGCACAACATACTTATTCCATTCTCGGTTATTTTAGCTGCAGTTCAACGCCCACGTAAATCAGATCAGGGTTGTCGCCTATCACCGCTTTGTTTGCTTCATAAATGCCGCTCCAAAGCATCCCGTCTCCAAGCTGTTCCTCCGCTATGCTCCAAAGGCAGTCGCCCTTTTTGACAACATAAAGGCCGCTCTTTGCGCCGGACTCCGCCATGTCAGCGTCTTCACGCTCATCCAAGATCCGACCCGTCACGTCTGCCTTCGCCTCATCGGCGGCCCTTGATGTCTCCAACATCCACTCCATCATTTCAGAATTTTCTGAAATGACTTCATTATATTTCATGGCAACCTCATTAGTCAGCTCTACTATTTCATCCGACAAGGCAATTTCCCGTATCTCCTCGAGCATCGCTTCATCCGATGCACTGCCGCCGTATTCCTCTAATTTAAATTCACCGTCCTGATTTCTGCCAACCAGCTGCACCTTCAGACCCGGAAGCGTAACGTCAAAACCGCGGATCACCCATTCACTGCTCACTGCTGCAAGCCAGTGCTCACCGTCAGACAGAGGGCGGACAACAACCTCCATGATTTTCTGCTCCGTAAGCCCGCGCTCAAACGTTGTCTGCAAGCCAGCCAAAAACAGTTGAAACCCCGGGCTCTCCGGCTCTGCCATATAATCCGCCAGTGTTTCGATCCCTTCCGGCGTCTGCGCTTCATAGTAAGCCGTGACAAATGCCGTCACTTCCTTTTCATCATTTCCCTCTTTTGCCTCACAGCGCATCACCGCAGCGCTGCCGGAAGATCCCATCGTCGCCGCAGTGCAGATCAACGCCGCCGAAATGACAGAAACGGCCATTTTTATTCTCTTTTTCTCTGAGGCCCACACACATCTCATGATAACCGTCCCCTCATCGCCTTTTCTCCGTGAGTATGGTGGACAGTCAGCCTTCCTCCAGCGCATTCAGCTTATCTACCACCGTCTGCACATCACCCATGGTCACCCTCTTACTTCCGAAACTTACAGGCCCGCGCAGCGGCATATATCTGGACATAGCCTCATTCATCTCATCCGTAATCGCCTCGCTTGCCGCGCTGCCCGCATCACCACTGCCAAAAAGGTCATCAGAAACCAACGATTTTGCAATCTCCCACGCTCTGGGATCTTTTCTGACGTCACCAAGAGTGGTATCCGTCGTGTAGACAAAGGGAATCTTCACGGTAGACTCCACCGTCACTTCCTTCGTCAGCCTGATATCCCGGGAAGAGCTGCCTGCCATCAGGTCAAAAGCACCCGTCTCCACATGCCAGTCCTGAATCTTTACGCTGTAATAGGCGAAAGCCCTCTTATCCAGCCGGAAGGTCACGGTCTTCGTCTCACCGGGTGCAAGCTCCACCTTCTCAAAGCCCTTCAGCTCCTTTACCGGACGGATCACCGTACTCTCCTTATCCGCTACATAAAGCTGCACCACTTCTTTTCCTGCCGTTTCTCCGGTGTTTTTGACATCCACAGACACCTCCATGGTATCCGTATCCTTCATGGAATCCTTATCCGTCCGCAGATTGGAATACTCGAACGTCGTATAGGAAAGGCCGTGTCCGAAGGGGAAAAGCACATCCATTTTTTTCTTGTCATAATAGCGGTATCCCACGAAAATGCCTTCACGGTACTCCACTTTGTCCCTCTCTCCAATATAAAAGAGATAGGAAGGATTGTCTTCCAGTTTCAGAGGGAAAGTCTCCGGCAGCTTTGCGCTGGGATTCACTTTGCCAAACAGGATGTCGCAGACCGCGCCGCCCACTGCCTGGCCGCCCAGATATGCCTCCACAATACCCTTCACCTGATTCACCCAGGGCATCTCCACGGGCGAACCGTTGTGCAGTACCACCACCGTGTTAGGCTGTACCTCCGCCACTTTGGCAATCAGCTCATTCTGGCAGTCCGGCATCCGCATATGCGACCTGTCAAATCCCTCCGACTCAAAAGCATCCGGAAGTCCGGCAAAAATAACGGCGACCTTCGCTTTCTTCGCCGCCTCCACAGCCTCCGCGAGCAGAGTTTCATCCGTCTTATCTTCCTTGTCGTCAAAGCCCTGTGCATAGGTAACATTGCCCATGTCCTTCACTTCATCCAGCGCCGAAGTGATCTTGTGGCTGTTGATATGGGAACTGCCGCCGCCCTGATACCGGGGCGTCTTTGCATATTTTCCGATAAAGGCAATCTCATCCCTCTCGGATAGCGGAAGTACACCCTCATTTTTCAGAAGGACGATGGTTTCCTGCGCTACCCTGCGCGCCATCTCGTGATCCTTATCCCGGTCAAAGACCGCCTCGCTATTCCGGTTTTCCTCATAGCGGAAAACAATATTTAAAATACGCGCCACTGCAATATCCAGCACCTTCTCAGACAGCTCGCCGCTCTGCACTGCGCCCACAATCAGTTTGTCATTGGAGCCTCCCGAGGAGGGCATCTCCAGGTCAAGACCTGCCTGCAAGTCTTTTACACGGCTGTTGACCGCTCCCCAATCGCTCATCACATACCCGTCAAAGCCCCACTCATCCCGCAGGACTTCCGTCAGATACTTGTGGTTCTCCGCCGCGTATGTGCCGTTAATTTTGTTATAAGAGCACATCACCGTCCATGGTTTTTCCTTCTTGACCGCCCCCTCAAAGGCAGCCAGATAAATCTCATGGAGCGATCTTTCACCTATCCTGGAATCAGAGGACATTCTTCTGGTCTCCTGATTGTTTGCCAGAAAATGTTTGATACTCGTCCCTACATTCTTGCTCTGTACGCCATGGATGAATGCGCCTGCTGCCTCGCTCGCCACAAACGGGTCCTCCGAATAATACTCAAAATTCCGTCCACAGAGAGGAGATCGCTTGATGTTCACGGCCGGGCCCAGAATCACGCTCACACCCTCCGCCTGGCATTCCTCACCCAGAGTTTCACCCATCTGCTGTAAAAGCTCCCTGTTAAAAGAGGCCGCCGTCCCACAGCCCGCCGGAAAACATACCGCCTTAATGCTCTCATTGACCCCAAGATGATCGCCCTCCTGATCCTGTTTACGCAGGCCATGAGGTCCGTCTGACACCATACTGGCAGGAATACCCAGACGTTCCACTGCCTCCGTGTGCCAGAAATCCGCGCCGGAACACATGGAAGCCTTCTCCTCCAGTGTCATCTTTGCCACGATCTCCCTGATCTTTTCTGCCGTCATGTTATAACCCTCCATTCTCTATCAAAAGCTGTCAAACGTTTTCTCTTATATTTTAGGCAGCTCCCACAATATGATTCCAGTGTAACATGACAAAGTTTGATATCCAATAGCTTTTAAGGAGTTTTTTACTAATTTTCAAATGCGTCCCTGCACGCTTCGTCCGCCTGTTCTTCAGACAGATTAAATTCATTGATCAGATTTTCTTTAATTTCCATATCGGAACATCCCTGCCTTAACAGCCTCGCGATGCGTCTGGAAATTGCAAGGTTCCTTTGCATTCTTTCCTCCAATAATTTCTCCCTTTTCTCCAATGAATTCTCTCTCTTTTCCAATAATTCCGCTCTTTTCTCCACCTCTTTTTCCATTTTTTCCATTTTCTTTTGCATCTCTACACAAAACCTGTCAGCCTGTTCAGTGGCCTCACGCATTTTTCTTTTCTCTTCCTGAAAATCAAAAGTCACATTTTCAAATAATCTTGCCATTTTCCGCTCCTTGATTTTTGATACTGTAATTTCCGCCTCATCCTGTTCCAGATTCATACTGTAAAGTAACGCACGCAGCAGCTTTTCCATAATATCCAGCAGATACTCCGGCGTATCTCTCAAAATTTCATCCATACGCTCATCGGGCAGTCTCCTGAATGCTTCCATATCCTCCACACCCTCAATCTTATTGATCAGCATGGCAAGAGATATCTCGTCTCCTCTGTCCAGAAGCTCTTCATTACTGTAATCGTGCAGGCCCACCATCTGGTATTTAAAATGCGGCAGATAATCTCCCAACAGCTCCTTACAAAATATCCGATCCGCCAGATCAAGTGGCGCAGTCCACCTTCTCTTTCCTTCATAATATACGATTGGCAAAATCGGCGGATACCTGAAATCCTTTCTCGCGCTGATAAGATGATACTTTTTGTTCATCTCCTTCTCATAGTCTTCCCATATATGTATCATATAGCGAAGTATCTGCATGGCTACATTATACTCCACTTTTGTTTTATGTTCAACCAGAGAAACTATATATAGAGGTAAATCGAGCGTATTTTCGTTATTCTCTATCTGAACATACTTACCAATATTTACCCTTTTAACCGTGTCACTGTCTCTTTCCGTACTGTAAAGCGGAACATAGCGTTCTGAAACATCTACAATATCCTCCGGCTGAATGTTCCTCAAAATTTCCATATCCGCGTAATCTCTTAAGAATTGCGAGCACAGAATGTTATCTCCAAAAATCAGCTTGCTGCTACTGTCTTTTCGCTGTGGATTATTAATGGTTGTCCTGTTTTCTTTTGTCACTTGGGCTCCTTTCCATACAATAGCTGCCGACTGTCAACCGTATCGCTAAATTACAGTCGGCACAGGCAGGGAAACGGATAAACAGAAACACGAATACAGCTTTACCCGGCATTCCCATGCCTTTTATCAGTTATCTGTTTCGGTAAACATGGAGCGATCTGCTCCCTGCATCCTCCGTCGTACGGAGGTTATATATCGCATCTGAATGACGCGATATGAAATGTGTATTTACTATAACATGGTCTTTCCTGAAAAGCAAGAAAAAGAGAGTCCGCCGCAATATCCCGGCAGACTCTTCTTTACCAATATTTGTCTGTTTAAAGTTTCCTTTATCAGCCTCTCTCCTGATAACGGTATCTTCTTAAAACACGTCCAAATCCCAGACAGATCACAACACCGAGCACTCCCAGAATAAACATCATCATGGCCGCGCCCGCTCCTTTCCCGCTGCCGAATAAAAACGCCAGCGCGCCGCCTGCCGGCGTCCGTGCCATAACCGGTTCACAGATTTTATCGACCATAAATCCACCCACAGACAGCCCGATCGGAATGGTAAAAAACTGTAGGGTATTTCTACAGGAATACACCCGTCCCTGCATCTCCACCGGAATCGTCGTCCTCACGATCACATCCAGATTGGCGCTCATAACGGGCACTAATATCCAACCGATGATCTGTCCCGCACACCATAAACCCGGCTTCTCCGTAAAGGCCAGCAAAAAGTTCTCCGTCCCAAGGGAAAAAAGCATGGTAAGATAAATGACCCGTATCCGGTTTTTGGGCGCAGGAAGCAGCGTTACAATCAGACTGCCTGTCAGCATGGCAATTCCCGCGCAGGAGGTGACAATACCCAAAACCGCCTCCCCGCCGTTTGCCCGTGGCAAAATCAACGCCGGGAGCGTCGCATCAAAGGCAGATGCCACAAAGTTGACTCCTGCCAGAAAAAGAATCAGCACAAGCACCAGCTCATGTTCCCGCAGACAGTCCAGTCCCGTTTTGACTGATGCCGAAAGCGATTCCCTTTCTTCCTTTCCCTCCTTTTCTATTGCAGGTAGTTTCACGCCAAACAACAAGGCCACAAATGCAATCACAAAAGTTGCCAGATCCGTGTAAATGACAAGATCCATGCCCGCAAAGGCAAATAGAGCTGTGGCCAGTACCGGGTTTAGAATTGTCACGAGGGAGTTGGAAAGAGATCTCATACCGCTTGTCTTCTGGTAATGTTTCTCAGGCGTAATCATAGTCATCGCCACATCGCCGGCCGGCTGCTGTACCGTATTCATCAGACCGTTTACGGCATTCAGAAGATACATGTGGGCAGGTCTCAACATATCTGCTTTCAGCAACACCAAAACAACAATCGTACTGCACGCCGCCAGCGTATCGCAGACAAGCATCACCTTTTTCTTATTCCATCTGTCGCTGAGCGCGCCCGCAAAAATGCTCATCATCACATAAGGCGCATAGCTGCAAACCGCCAAAAGCGCCGTCTGTAAAGCAGAACCCGTTTTCTCATAAAGCCACAGGGTAAGTGCAAAACCCGTCATGGCGCTTCCAAGCTGGGAAAGGGACTGCGTACTCCACAGAATCAGAAACGTTTTTAAATCTTTTATACTATTTTTCATCTTTTACTTTGCTCCTTTGATTTTTATTTCTAATCAGGATGCAAAGTTTGAGGACACCGTCATTTTCGGCTTTTTCCTCCATGCAATGTCCTCAAGCCCTGCATGGAGCGTTTGCAATGCACAGTTTCACTGGTATTCCCCCTCTTGCAATTTACTGTTGCTTTTAAGTATAGTTTAGCCTGTCACGCAAGTCAACCATCCGCAGTACAATCACGCAGTAACTTCCACCCTCCTCGCAGTTCCCAAACCATATCTTCCCGCCATGGGCCAAAATTACTTTGCTCACGATCTCCAGCCCGCGGATACTTTCTGCGGCATTCTCTTTTTTTCTGCCCCGCAGGCGGCACAGAATTTCTTCTGAATATCCCACGCCGTTATCCTCAAGCCGAATACAGCATTTCCGCTTCTCAACCCACATAGCAATCCTGATCTTCACGGCATCCATTTGTCCGCCATGTTTGACGCTGTTATTGATCAGATTGCGAAAAGCGCGCACCAAAAGCTGCCTGTCCGCTTTTACAACCGTCTGCTCTCCCCTCTCGTCAACCTCCACGTCAATTTCCAGCATGCCCGGAATGGAATCGTTCAGAAAAGCTGCCGCCACACTTCTGACAATCTCCGCCGGGCGCACCTCCTCCTTTCGGAGCGCCTGCATGGAATATTCCAGCTGGGAGGTGAGGTTCAAATCAGAGATTAACTCCTTCATAACCACGCTTTGATGGCGGATTACCGCCGCCTGCTGTCTGGCCTCCTCCGATAGCTTTTCACTGTGCTCCAACGTATCCGCATACCCCATTACCATGGACAACGGCGTTCGGATATCATGCGATATACCGGCGATCCACTCAATACGCGCCAGCTCCCTTTTTTTTGCAAATCTCCTTGTAAAGCAGAAAGCCAGCACCACAATCCAGAGAAAATTAATGAAAAAGAACGCCAGAATAGTTCTCTTGAGAAAGACCATCCATGAAATGGAAAATTCCAGATTATACTTCCACATGGCGTCCTTCTGCATCCCCACGATCATAATCCGGTCATCCCAGACGCGCATGTGCACGGGATACCCCTTCAGATACCACCTGCTCATACGGGCAATCTCCGATCTGCTGTATTCCTCATCCAATTCTTCCGGCTTCCGGATACTCCATATTACCTGTCCGTCATCATCAAGAAGCATCGCCCATTGATTCTCCCGCTCAAACTCCGCCGCCATATCCTCGCTAAGCGCATACCCGTTCTCCGTAACCGTCAGCGCCTCCATAACGTCTCCCCCGTATATGTAATGGGAATCCGTGTTCACATAGACACCCGCCGCCGATACAAGCAGTATCATATTTAATATACTCGTCAGGACGGCAATGCCCAAAACCGCCAGCACGCCGTAAAGAAGGAGCCGCGCCACCTTCATGTAATTATAGTTTATCCGTTCTTCCCGAAAATCGCTCATACCAGTCTGTACCCCAGTCCTCTCACCGTCAGAAGATACTGCGGATGGGAGGGATCTTCCTCAATTTTTTCTCTCAGTCTGCGGATATGAACCACTAGCGTATTTTCATAGCCATAATTTTCTTCCTGCCAGACCGCGTCGCACAAGGCGTCAATAGTCACAATCCGCCCTCTCTCCTGCGCCAGTTTTTGCAGGATGGCATACTCTTTTGCAGTAAGCATGGTCTCCCTGTCTGCACCGTTTACTCCGTCCCTCTTACCGTCTGCCACACTGTTTTCACTGTCCCTGTTCCAGCGCACGACGCCGCTGCCCAAATCCACCTGACATTTTCCCAGCGCGATGATCTCTTCCTCCTGCATGCTCTTTACACGGTACACCCGCTTGAGCACTGCCGTCACCCGCAGAGTCAGCTCCTCCGGTAAAAAGGGTTTTGTGATATAATCATCCGCGCCGAGCCCCAGCCCCCGTAGTCTGTTTTCGTCCTCATCCCGTGCAGAGAGGAAAATCACCGGCACCTCCGATGTCTGCCGCAGCTTTTTAAACAGGGAAAAACCATCCCCGTCCGGAAGCATCACATCCAGAAGGATCAGATGCGGCTCTTCGATCAGAAACTGCTCTTCAGCCGTTTTACAGTTTTCCGCCATCATCACATGACGAAACCCCGCGTGCCGCAAAAAACCGCACACCATTTCCCGAAGCGCCTTCTCATCGTCTACCAGTAAAATTTTGCAGTCATATAAATTCATTTCACTTTTTCCCGCCTTCAAAATATACTATAGCTTTATCACATTCTGTCCTGTTATGCATTAACAATCTATCTGATATCAGTATATTATCTGCCGCATTTCCTGAAAAGATTTCTTTCGGAATCTTAAGGTAAATGTAATCTGACAAGAAAATAGCACCGCCGCCGATGCTATTTTCTTGTCAGATATTTATCCAGTATACACATAATATTGCTTGTATGCGGCCTAACTGTTTTTTCGGATAATTTATCAGAAGACATTTCTCTGATCCCGTTTTTTCTTCTATATGCACCTGCCTCCTGCACCTTGTGCGAATCAGGAATTCTTTTACCAAGGAATACCTCTTCCACATCATGACAAAACCAAATCAAATCATGGCCTTCTTCTTCGCAATATTGTCTGATATCACGAAACGCGTTTGCATGCTCGGTATTTTTCTCATATTCATCTGTGTCAATACAATAGATTACTCTGGTTTGCCCAATCGCAGCAAATTCTTTCTTCTTCCGTGAAATTTCTCTCAAAATATCTTTAGACTGATATTTTGTTTTTGTCCCCATATACACAGGAGTTATTTTGACTTTATTGCTCTTTTGATACAGATAGTCTATGCTTTCTTTAATATAAATATAATCTGTGTTTGCTCTCGGATTTGTCTCCAGGCAAAATATCATTTGTATGGCCATATTCCATTACTCCCCAAAGATTCCCACAAAATCTGACGCCTCTACATTAAACGGTAAATCCTCTATCATTCCGTTTTTGTAACAGTTTTCCGGAGTCGCATTTCCTCTGGAAGTCCATGGAATCAAATGATTATCACTGGACAAAAAGTCTATTGAATTTTTATTTTCTTTTAAAACGGACATGGGATCTATATTATGCGTAGTAAAACACAACTGTCCTTTGCCATAATACATAAAATATTCTATCAGCTTACACAAATACACGTCGTTCAGATTCGAATCCATCTCGTCGATAAAAGCAATCCCCCCTCTGCTTGCAAATGACAGGCAGTCATACAGTCTAATCAGTTTTTTAATGCCGGTACTTTCAAATTCTTTATTAATTAGATAATCTCCATAATTTAGATTCAAATCACATACATACCTGTCTCTTATACACATCTGACGCTGCCGACGAAGCTAGAAGT
>CAMQTN010000107.1 GCA_947037115.1 uncultured Lachnospiraceae bacterium | reverse complement strand
CAGATGAGCGCTAGTCTCGTGGGCTCGGAGATGTGTATAAGAGACAGGCGCATGACCGATCCTGAAATATTTTTTTCTTCAAATACCATTGTCATTTGATCTTGCCTCCACAATCTGTTCCTTGTAATTTATGCCAGTATACGCTATAATGAATGGGATAACGCGGACATATGTCTTGTTGGGAGAAAATATATGAGAAGATTCTATGATAAAACGCTCGTTGAAACCTATTTGAG
The DNA here is from genome assembly GCA_947037115.1 of uncultured Lachnospiraceae bacterium. GTDB lineage: Bacteria > Bacillota > Clostridia > Lachnospirales > Lachnospiraceae > UBA3282. Next base: position 11,425 of record CAMQTN010000107.1, on the reverse strand, counting down.
GCAGACAAAACATGAATCCATAATGCGCGGATTACAGGAACATTTATTTGTTGCACAATACGAAAAAGGCGAATTTATAACCATGCCGTTACAGCAGGAACACTTATTCCAAATAATAATTCAAGGTTCGGTAAGCATTTACTTGATTAAGGATAATGGGGCGGAATATTCTCTTGCAAACAGTAAGGAGAATGATCTGCTCGGTGAAATGGAAATCTTTTCGCACCAATTGAACAATGTCTATGCAGAATCAAATGGCAAAGTGATCTGCCTTGCCCTATCTGTCGAAACAAGCAAGAGTGCACTGCTGGAAAATTGCCGGTTTTTGCAGTTGATATGTGAATCCTTAACACAAAAAATGGAGTCCATTACAGCAATCGACGCTGCGCCTGCAAACTTAAAGCAGCGTGTCCTGACTTACATGAAGTACAAATGCGGCGGGGGAGAGCTGAGAGGCTTGCAGCAGGCTGCATTTCAATTAAATTGCAGCACCCGCCAACTGCAACGAATCCTTAATCAGTATGAAGTTGATGGGATTGTGATCAAAACCGGAAAAGGAACCTACAGGCTTACAAACTCCACCTTTTTTCTTCAGGATAGTAGAAACCAATGTCTGTAAGCGACGGGGAAGGTGATACCCTTGGCACCTGCCGCCTGTAAAAATCGGTTTGAGCGGGTTGCTTTAAAACTTTTCCGGTCACGGATTTCCCGGAATGGAAAAGTTTGTTTGATCATGATTTTCTCAAATCATGGTTTTCTGAAATAAAAATGCATGTAAATTGATTCCTGTCGGAGGAGACGGCACCCGGTAGCGCGCCGGACGGAGGGTGAAGATGGATTTTGAATTAAAAAAAGGACAGCTTTGCGTGATTCAGATGAGCAACAAGGAAACAGAGGCGGTAAAGATCGCTGTTTCCAATCTGGCAAACGATCTGGAACAGACGCTGGGTCTGTCAGTACAGGTGATGCAGGGCAGCAAAGACCAGGAGCAGGGACAAGCGCCTGCAAAGATTCTGGTCAGAACACTGGATGGATCAGACACAACCGGAGTGTGTTTAGATTTCGGCCGTCTGCGCGATGAGACAGGCCGTCTGCGCAGGGAGGCATATCAGCACAGCATTTCGGAGGGACAGCTGGTCATTGCGGGCAGTGACAGGCGCGGAACTATCTACGGAATATACGAATTCTGCGAGATGCTGGGCGTGTCACCATGGCATTTCTGGGCGGACGTGCCGGTGCGGAAAAGACAGGCGTTTACACTTCCGGAGCGTTACCTAAAAGCAGACTATCCGTCAGTGGAGTACCGCGGCATCTTCATCAACGATGAGGAGGAGCTGGAAGCGTGGGTTCAGAATTACATGAAGGAGCCGACGATCGGCGTGAAGACTTACGAAAAAGTATTTGAACTTCTGCTCCGCCTGAAAGCAAACTATATCTGGCCCGCGATGCACGTCAATTCCTTCAATCTAAAGCCGGAAAACGGGGCGCTTGCAGACCGCATGGGTCTCGTTGTAGGGACTTCCCACTGCGATATGCTGATGCGCTCCAACAACCGGGAGTGGAATCCATGGATCCGGAAAAAGGGCTATACAGATGCGGTATACGATTATTCGATAGAGGGCAGGAACAGGGATATTCTCAAGGAATACTGGAGGGAGAGTGTAGAGCAGAACCGGGATTTTGAAGTGTGCTATACGCTTGGCATGCGCGGCATCCATGATTCCGGGTTTGAGACAAAAAATCTGGAAGGAAAGACTGCGGAGGAGATCCGTGCCGCCAAGGTGGCACTTCTGGAGAAGATCATCGCGGACCAGCGCGAAATCTTGCGGGACACACTCGGGCGTGACACGATGATGACGTTCATTCCCTATAAGGAAGTGCTGGAGTTGTATGATAACGGCCTGGAGATCCCGGAGGACATGACGCTTGTGTGGGCAAATGACAATTACGGATATATCCGGCGTTATCCTTCCGAGAAAGAAAAAGGGCGCAGAGGCGGGAACGGGATCTACTACCACAATTCCTACTGGGCGCCGCCGAGCATGTCCTATGTATTTCTGTGTTCCATTCCGCTGGCACATACGAGGAACGAGCTGCAGAAGGCGTGGGATGAGGGCATACGCAGGTTGTGGGTGCTCAACAGCGGTGCGATGAAGCCGCTTGAGCAGGAGATTACGTTCTTTCTAAGGCTTGCATGGGAGATCGGGAAAACGGGCGCCCTGACAGAGGACGTGGATGCTTTTGTGGCAGACTGGATCGACCGTATGTTTACAGGAAAGATCGGAAGGCAGGTATCGGGACTGCTGAATGATTTCTCGCAGCTGACAAATGTGCGCAAGCTGGAAAACATGGACTATGACGCATTTTCGCAGACTGCATACGGCGACGAGGCGGCAGTGCGCATCCATCGGTATGAGGAGATGTTTGCGGAGGAGAATGCGTTATATGGGCGTCTTCCCGCGGAAGAAAGGGATGCCTTTTTCCAGATGGTACTGATGCGCATCCACGCCGCGTATTTCACCAGTCTGTCTTATTATTACGGGGACAGGAGTACGCTGATGTATGACCGCGGCAATATGCAGGCTGCCGCTTTCTATACAGAGAAATCAAGGGAGACAGAGGATGCGCGCAGACAGCTTATCCATTATTACAATAAAGTCATATGCGGCGGGAAATGGAACGGCATTCTGGACCCGGAGGGCTTCCCGCCGCCGCGCGCGGCGATGATGCCAATCTGTACGCCGCCCTTAAAAATTGAGGGAGATCCGTCCATGCGCGTCGATATATGGAATGACGGCACGGAGCTCTGTTTTGCATCGCCCGGGGAGAAATGGATCGATATCGGAAATACGGGAACCGGCGGATTTGCGGTCGGGATAGAGGCGCCTGGGTGGACGTTGGTCTCTGAAAAACAGGTACGGGTAAGCACAGAAAAGAGAATCCTTGTCTGTGTGTCCGACGTATCGGAAAACCGGCATGGAAAGATCAGGATCAAAAACATGGATGACAACAGCGTGCGCGATATTCCGGTCAGGACAGTGCGGCCGGCATGCGATGCGGGCGAAAAATATCCGTCGTGTGCGCAGGAGGAAGACGGAATGATCGTTCTGGAGGGCAGCGCATGGGATCCGTCCACTGTCCGCGGCCAGAGTCAGGAATCATGCGATTTTAAGTTAATCCGCAGGCTTGGACGCATGCAGGGCGATCTGGTGGAGGCATGCGTGCAGAGGGAACCGGAGGAACTGGACAGCAATGTGTCGGAAGCAAAGCCGCTGCAGTATTCCTTTTATACACATGGACGCCCGGAAGGCAAAAGAGAAGGTCATTCCCCTTCGGTAACAGGCAGTACAGGAACATTTCTGCTGGAACTTCACCGTTTTCCGTCGCTCAATTCCGTCGGCAGGCTCCGCATCGGCATTTCGCTGGACGAAGGCCCTGTGCAGGTGATAGAAACGCTTTCTAATGACGAGTGGCGTGGAAACTGGAAGAAAAATGTGCTTGATAATGTAGACCGGCTGTATCTGAGGCTTTCCGTTCCAAATGCAGGCATGCATCAGCTTAATGTCTGGGCGATCGACCGGTATTTTGCTTTCTCGCGCATAGTGATCTATACAGGGGAAAGAAAAGAGAACAATCTGGCAGGGGTCAGGGGAAAACAGGATCTGCCAGCCATAAGGGACTGGCCTGCATGGTGCGATCAATTTTACGGCAGACACAGACTGCAGCCAAGGCCGGAATTCTACGAAGTTCCCGGAGAGTGCGGGGATTGTCTGGCACAAACCTGCAGGGTGGTGCAGGCAGAGAGATCAGGCAGACAGGTAACACCGGAATGGTATCTGGAACAGGGAAGACATCCTTTTGAAGAAAAAGGCGGTGCGGTCCGAATCGATGCGGCGGCGGCGCTCGCACAGAGCATGTGGGCGTGGACACAGGACGGACAGATAAGCCATAAGGACGGGATCTGGAGGCACTGCAGCAGTGAGTCCTATGGAAGAAGCGGGCTTGCCATGTATATCAGGACGCCGGGACTCTGCTGGACGCCGGAGAACGCCCCGTGTTTAAACTACCGCTTCCGGTGTGAGGGCGGGCGCTATGCGGTCTGGATGCTGACCAAGTTCAATGTGCGCGAGGAAAGCTTCTTTGGTATCGGGATTGATGAGAGGCAGATACCAAAGGAGGAGCTGTACGGCAATGGCGGACTGTGGCGCTATGAGGCGGAACAGATCTACCGGTGGGTATGTGCGGCGCGAATACCGCTCACAGAGGGAGAGCACACGCTGCATGTCTACGCGCTTGCTTCCGGTATGCGCTATGACAGGTTTTATCTGCAAAAATTTCCACCTGTGCGGTTGGATATAGGGTAAGCTGGTAATAAAAAATTAGTATCTATATGCAATAGGGCTGCAATGCGATAGCGCCTTGAAATGTCACAATCCAGAGGGGTGACGTTTTAACTGGTGCGGAAAGCAACATCGGGCAGTTCGCAAAGGGGATGGCGCGTCAGCGCTTTCACACACGCAAAAGGACGGGCGTGTGGCAGTCAGCATCCGTGAAGGACATGGATAAGATCGGATAGTATATGGTGGAAAAGGATTTAGAAAAGGGTTAGGAACTTTAGAGTGCAGGTTAAGAATAAGGCATTTACAGTATAATGAATCGAGAGGTATCGCAATGAAGCATAGAATACTGATTGTCGAAGATGATGTTGTAATACAGACACAGTTAAGAAATCTATTGGCGGGAAATGGTTATGAGGCCGAAATTATCAATGATTTCCCGGTTGATATGGAGCAGGTGAGATCGTTTCAGCCGCACTTAATCCTTTTGGACATAAAATTGCCGGGAAGTGATGGTTTTTCGGTGTGCTCACAAATACGTGCTTTTTCCAATGCTCCTATCATTTTTGTCACAAGCTGCAGCACAGACATGGATGAGCTGAACAGTATCATGCTTGGAGGGGATGCTTTTATTACAAAGCCATATAACACGGCAATTTTGCTGGCAAAAATCGCATCTTTATTAAAAAGGGCATATCCTGCAACGGAACAGGAGGTGCTATCCTGCAATGGAGTTGTCCTGCATTTAGAAAGCAGTACAATAGAATATGCCGGCCGGCAGACAGACTTGACCAAAAACGAGCTGAAAATATTGTATTATCTGTTCAAACATGCCGGAATAATCTGTACCCGCGCTGATCTTGTGGAGTATTTATGGGACAACCAGCTCTATGTGGATGATAATGCTTTAAGCGTCAATATAAACCGAATCCGTGATAAGCTGTCTGCCATTGGAGTGACAGATTTTATCAAAACAAAGCATCGGCAGGGGTACATCCTATGAACAGCAAACTTTACTGGAAACAAAAGTTGCCAGTCATGTTACTCAATTGTTTCTGCATGATTGGGCTGGCTGTATTTTTAAGAGTGACCGCGAACAGCTTTGACAGTATTTTTCTCATTCTGCTTATCTGGATTGTCATTTTGGCAGTCCATCTCGTGATATCTTATCACAACAGGAAGGTGCAGATGGAAAAGCTGCTGGATCTTGCAGAGCAGTTGGAGGAACGCTATCTGCTGTCCGAGGTTATGGGAAAGCCGGAACGAGCCGATGACAGGGTGTACTGCCAGCTCTTAAGAATGGCGGGCAAATCTATGCTGGAACAGGTAAACGAGGTCAGAAGGGAACGGACAGAATATAAGGAATACGTGGAGCAATGGGTACATGAAATCAAGATGCCGATTACCGCAATGAAACTTCTTTGTGAAAATAACCGTTCACAAGTGACAAAGGAGTTATTGACCCAGCTCGAAAAAGTAAACCGCTATACAGAACAGGCGCTGTATTACGCCCGGAGCGAACACACAGAAAAAGACTATTCCGTACGGGAAATCCGTCTGTTTGACGTGGTGCATCAGTCAATCGCAGAAAATAAGTATCTTCTTCTGCAAAATGGCGTTGGGATTGACCTGCAGGAAACAGACGATACCGTCTACTCTGACGAGAAGTGGTTATGCTTTATTCTGAACCAGATGATTGTCAATTCTGTGAAATACCGGACAGAGAGGCCGGTACTGCAATTCTATATTGAGCGGCAGGGCAATCAGGTTATCCTGTGTGTGGAGGATAACGGTATCGGAATTGATGCAGGTGATTTGCAGCGCATTTTTGAAAAAGGCTTTACCGGACAAAACGGCAGAAAAGTGCTGCAAAATTCCACCGGCATTGGCCTGTACCTGTGCAGACGTCTATGTAATAAATTAGGTATTGGGATTTGCGCGGATTCTAAAGGCAGCGGCACGACCCTGCGGCTTATCTTTCATATCAACGATTTTATTGAGCGGGTGTAGGCTAAAGTCCTGCACTTCTTACATTTTTGTTAGAATCTTGTAAGAAAACCTGATACAAACGGCGGCAAGTTTCACTTACAATAAAGATGTACAGACGGTAACCGGTTTCGTTGCAATAAGGTCGAGGTGAGTGATTATGAAAGAAGTTTTAAGGCTGGAGCATATCCAGAAATATTATGGCAATCAGGGAAATCTTACAAAGGCGATTGACGACATCAGTTTTTCGGTAAGTAACGGGGAATTTGTCGGCATCATGGGCGCGTCCGGCTCAGGCAAGACGACGCTGTTAAACTGCATCGCTACGATCGATACGGTCAGTGCAGGGCATATTTATCTGGACGGAGTTGATGCGACAGAAATAAGAGAGAAAGAGTCAGCCAGATTCCGCAGGGAAAATCTTGGGTTTGTTTTTCAGGATTTTAACTTGTTGGATACACTGACGATCTCGGAAAATATTGCGCTGGCTCTTACCATCAACAAAGTGCCTGCAGGGCAGATTGACAGCAAAGTACATGAGATGGCGGAAAGCCTTAATATTACGGATATTTTGGATAAGTTTCCTTATCAGGTGTCCGGCGGTCAAAAACAGCGCTGCGCCTGTGCCAGGGCCATCATCAACAAGCCCAAGCTGATTCTTGCCGATGAACCCACCGGAGCCCTGGACAGTCATTCCTCTCAAATGCTGCTTGGTACCATGCAGAGCATCAATGAGCGGCTGGGGGCTACGATCCTGATGGTGACGCATGACGTCTTTTCAGCCAGCTATGCCAACCGTATCCTGTTTCTGCGGGATGGGGTGATCTTTACCGAAATATTGAAAGGACAGGATTCACGGAAAGTATTTTTCGACAAAATCCTGGACGTTCTCACCATGATAGGAGGTGGGCGGACAGATGTATGCTAAATTGGTTTTGAGAAATGCAAAGCGTTCGGCAAAGGATTGTTTGATATATGTTGTGACCATGACAATTTGTGTCATGCTGTTCTATGCGTTCCTGTCAATCACGAGCAGATATTATAATCCCGATGTCGGGACAGCGTATGAGTTTACGTTAGTGGGCGACGGATTGAAAATGGCGATCTGTGCAGTAACCCTGTTGTTATTGTTCCTGATACGCTATGTGAACAACTATATGCTGCGGAGGAAACAAAAGGAGTTCGCCATACAATCTGTCATGGGAATGGAACAGAAGACCGTTGCGTGGATATTCTTTACAGAAACCTTTGTAATGGGAGCAGTAGCAATCATTATCGGCATTGTTTTCGGTATATTCTGCTCACAATTTATCACAGGTATGCTGCTGTCGGCCTATGGGCAGGACTACAAATTTTCCTGGACGTTTTTTCCGGATACGGTTATTCTGACAATATGCTTTTTCTCGTTAAGTCTTTTGGTGGTGGGGTTACTCAATGTCCGCACAATACGGAAAATAAAGATCATTGATATGCTGTATGCAGATAAGCAGAATGATCCACATATCAATAGAAGCCGCTATATGCCGGTGATTGCAATGTTATATACTGTTTTTCTCATATTTGTGGCAGCTACGGGAATATCGAAAATGTACTTTTATGCCGACCCTCGTTTTCCTATCCCCGTACACATCATGTTTCTGGGAAATATCATTGCTCCCGCGGCATCTTTTCTTCTAAGCGTTGTATGGTATATTGTGCGTAGGAAATGGAGTTTCAACCGATATATCCTTGTTGCCTCCATACTTTCGCTTGTGAATGTCGGATTTGCTGCAAGTGTTCCGGCAATTCAGAGCACATATATGCTTGCAAGTGGCGCAGGTACACTTAACAGCTATATGATGTTCCTGCTTGTTGATATAGCTTTCTGGATTTGCTGTATTATTTATTTGGCGAGTAATCTGTTTTTTGAATGGAAAGAAAAATTCCCCAGCCGTAAATATCGGGGAACCAATCTGTTTTTCTTTGGGCAGATCATTTCGAAGCTGAATACCACTTCCAAAACAATGACGCTGATCTGCCTGACATTAGTCCTGTCTGTATTTCTGTTTGTGGCAGCTCCGGCATTAACCGGGTGGGCTTCGGGGTATTTAGCTATACGTTCCATGTATGATATTCAAATCAGTACACGCTACAATGATGTGTACGAGATAGAGGACTTGCCAGAAGACAGTTACGAACTTGTTACTTCCTATCTTGACGAAAAAAATATCGCGGTGGCGTATGACTGCACTTTTAACTTATACTTACCCAATCAGGAGGATTTTCATAAACGGGTTAAATTAGATTTTCCCATTGTGGCAATATCGCTTTCTGATTATAATACTTTGCGGGAAATGCTTGGATATGAACGGATCTCCTTAAATGAGGGAGAATTTACAACGCAATGGAAGACAATAGCGACTGAGGACGAGCGAAATGAATTTTTAAGAGATCATACTGCGATTGCGACGGATATAGGTACGCTGAACCTTGCGGAGAATGCTTACAATTTAGAAGCGATCGGTCAAACTGTTTACAATTCGTACACTGACGTGATATATGTTTTCCCGGATAACGTTTGCGACAGTCTCCTTTCAGTTATGCGAAACCGATATGTGAAAACAGAAATGGCAATACCGTATCACGAGGCAGTCTTCCTTGAAAATATTTTTGCTCAAGAATATCCCGAAATGCCGGACAATGGAGATGGAGTCCAATACTATATCAGAACAAGTACACAACAAATCAATAGTTCCATCGCCGGGAACTTTATCTTACAAACGACAATGGTATATAGTGCGGTTGTTTTAATGGTTATCTGTCTCACGATCCTTTCTTTGCAGCAGCTTTTGGATGCCGCCCATTACAAATACCGCTTTGGTGTACTCCGCAAGCTCGGTGTAGATCAGCATGAAGCGGAACTCCTGATTTTGAAACAATTAGCTGTATGGTTTGGTTTACCGATTGCCGTTGCAGCAATTGTGTCATTCATCATCATTGCGTACTTCTTTGAAACGATATCGGCAGAAATATCCGCCTATATAGGTATTGGGGCTTTGCTGACACAAGTAGGAGTTGTGATTTGTGTGCTCGTCCTATTGCTGATATGCTATTTTATCAGCACATGGATACTGTTTCAGAAATCTGTAACTGAATAAAACCTGTTGCTCCATCGGTAGCTGCACAAGATGAAGGTGGAGGGGAGCCCATGCTGTTCCTCCACAGCCATTTCAGCAGAAGGCTGCTGGCCTTTTCGGCGCAGATCCAGCCGTTTTCGGGAAAGTACCGTTGCCTGTACCCGGATTTCAGGGGGCACGGCAGAACCAGATGTGGCAGCCTAGCATGGAACAGCTGCATGATCACAGACGACATGGCCGGCGTTCTGGATGTACTGGCATTTTGTGTGAACGTTTGTTTGGATATAGCTGCGGTGCATATGCGGGATGCTATATGGCGGCGAAGTACCCTGAAAAGGTAAAAAGCCTTGTCACGGTTGGCGGGGGAGCCTGGTCCAGAGCGGAAAGCGCGGACGATTTTCTGCCTGAAAATCTTTTGGAAAAAAACGATACCGGATTTATTGAGGACATGAAAATGAGTCATTATGAAGCCCACAGGGGTGGCTGGCAGGCTTATCTTAGGACAACCGTTGCCGATTGGAAAGCACATCCGAACCTGAATAGTACCTCTCTTTTTTGTGCATGGACAGCGGGGAAAAATTAAACGATACGCCGTATCATGTTAAAGACAACAGTTGGTCTACAAAGCGTAATATGTACGATGTTTGCTTAAATCCGGTCACACAGAACGCACAATATGAGATATGGTTGCCACCAGCATAGAAAAATGGATAATAGAGTAGGCGAAATTATAAAGAAAGAAGAAGTGGGACATTTAAACTATATGCAGGGTGTTATTTCAAAGCAGTTGGATGAAATAGAAAATTCGATGAAGAAATCTAAAAAGGGAATTCTTGAGTAAAAAGATATCTTTGGGAAAACATTTATGAGCTTGATCCAGAAGAAAATGCTTCTAATAGATTAAGCACTTAACAGTGAGATCTGGCGCAAAATGGCAAAATTTTGGTTACGGTTTATCCGGGTTAGGTGTTTCAGAAGAACATGATTCTTATTATTGCTGAAAAAGAAGGAAAATCCTTATTTTGGCAGGACAGATTTTGTATATGATGGTGAGAATGAAGTTGAGATACTGTATATCAGTCTTGGAGGATTACAAGAAAGAGCGTGTATCAGTAACCTGACATATGGTTGGATAGCTTCTATTTCAAGTATGTATATACGCCCGATCATTGATGAATGAAAAGATGTCTGCATGATATCCGTTCCGTCTTATGGCGGGCGGTTTCCGGCCGTCGCAGTGTCTAGACTGCAGCAAATGAGAGGGAACGGGGCTTCGGCAGTCCTTATGGTTGTCTATGGAAATCGGGATTATGATGAATTATGCGTCAGTTTGCTGCCGGTCGTCCCGATGAACAGGACAAAAAAGTGCTTGCGGAATTCGCCGTGACAATCCGTTCCAGAATGGAAACAGGTTCCATGTCTGCCCCCTTAAAACTGCCAGGGAACCGTCCTTACAAAGAATACGGCGGCGTTCCCATGAAAACCGCAGGCCGGTAAAGCCTGTACCGGATGTGGACTTTGCGCGAAAGCGTGTCCGGTCAAAGCGATTGATACTGCCGATCCGTCAAAGACCGATCCGAAAAGCTGTATTTCCTGTATGCGGTGCCTTGCCGTATGCCGCAGAAGGCAAGGAGCGTCAGCAGTGTGCTGCTTGAAGCCGGCAGCATGAAATTGAAAAAGGCCTGCAGTGGTTATAAAATGAACGAACTGTTTTTGCCATAACAACACTGACTGAACGCTATAGTTAAGGTATTGAGGAGTATAAAAAAGAGTGATTATTGTTTTATACGGGATGATGTTGGTCTTGCGAAGAAATAAATTATGATAATTAAGGTATATTACACTGTATTGAGTTATACCTTAAACATAAAAACACCTACAGCGATTGTTGCGGGTGTTTTTTGAAACAAGAAATCACACAAATCACTAAAATCACTGATAAGAATATGTGTTGGTCAATTCTGTCCCTTGTTAATATAGACAAGA
>CAMQTN010000106.1 GCA_947037115.1 uncultured Lachnospiraceae bacterium | reverse complement strand
ACACTTCTAGCTTCGTCGGCAGCGTCAGATGTGTATAAGAGACAGATATTACATCATGAAAATAGCTATGTTGATGAAAATGGTTTGATCAGGATTAGGAAAATACAAGGAATGGAAACGGAGGACGACTATTACTGCGTAGCTATGGCCAGAGGATTTGCGACAGCGGCAGACGCATTATGTACTCCGGCACCACAGTATAATGAAAATTTTGGTTTTAAATTGCAGGTACAGTTAGAGGATTCAATGGGCAATGAGAAGAGGATGGATGTAATTATTGCAGATGTAAAGGCTTCGGATGATCCTAATGACTTTTATACGCATGCAAGTATAGTCGAGTTTATTGTAGAAGATGTACCGGGAGATGCGATATCAGAAGGTGGAAATGTGAGTTTTGATAAACTATTGGGGGGACAAGGGTTAGAGATAGAGAGAGTTTATGCGTATGATAATGGAGCAATGGTAGTAGGGAATGGGTATAAAGGAGTTCATTGGGAAGATAGGTGATATAAGGACAATGGATATAAGTATTGTGATAAAAGAATTAGAAAAAAAAGTGAATATGGGTTTGCTGGCTATTATTCTTTTGTGCTCCGGGTGTGGAAACGAAAACACAGAAGAGAATATAGAAAAAGAGCCACAAGCCATGGAAGAAACACCGATTCAATTGGAGGCAGAGCAGTCCATACCATCAGTGAGCACAGCCGAACCAGATAAAAAATTAGAAGAAACTACAAGCATAAGGCGTGATTCAATAGACCAGTTGGAAATACAGGGGAGAACTCAGGAGGAAACAGAATTAATCCACAAGATTCTTTCGGAGGACAAGGAAGAATTTGAGGAATTTCTTACAACAGATTGGGGCTCTTTACACGAACAGAAAGCGGTAGAGATACTTACATATGATTTTACGGGCGACGGAAAAGATGAAATTATAGTGTCAAAGTTTTATCTGAATATCAGTGTAATTCTGACCTATAATTTTGTATATGATCAGGAAGGTAGGAGAATGATGGAGTTTGTCGGCGGGCATCCGTTGGAGATGCAGATTATTAGCGATTGGGATGGTGAGGGGACATTTTTGCTGCGTACGATGAATCACTATGCCGCTGACAATGATGCGGATATTTATACGGAAATCAAGTATGAAGACGACGTCCTGACGGAGAAGGTGATATTAATGGAACTGGATCGCAGATATGGCGGTGACGAAGGGAAAGAGGAATACTATATTTTCAAAGATTTTACGAAGGAAGAGGAAGAGAAGCTTTGGTATGGCGCTTCTGGAGTGGGTGAGCTGACCAAAACCAAGGAGTGTTTTAAGGAGGGAGAGGAACCGGAAGCGTATAGAAAACTTTTTAAAGAGAATAAAATGGACGGATTTTCGATTGCAAATGTAATTCTCTACTCAGAGGAGGATGGATTTGTGGAGTATAAAGAACAGGAGTAACTTATGAACAAAAAAGCAACCCTTGACATAACCATCGTCATATCCTGTATCACCGGCATGGTTTTGTCTTATGTATATCTGGAAAATGTACTGCAAAAGCAGGTGAGCCTGACAATCCTCGGATCGGTGGGAACCATATTTCTGCTCCTGTGGTTTGTCGATAGTTCGAAAAACAGACGGCAGGACTATGATACGGGAAGGACGGAGATTTCGGAAATTTTGCTGCTCGGTGAGGACAATAATATCACCGACACATGGGATATCTACAGAAAGACGTCTATCGTATTCGGCAGGGATGAAGGGGAAAATCAGGTGGACGTCAACTTGAAAAATACCGACTATGCCGGAACTGTGGATGGAGAGCACGCTGTCATGAACTACAGCAATGGTAACTGGTACATAGAGGATCTGGACAGCGAGAACGGAACCAGAATACAGAGAAACGGGGAGGACAAGCCCTACCGGGTGTCCTCCAGAGAGCCCTGTAAGGTGGAAAGGGGCGATATCATTTATCTGGGACTTGCACCTCTTAAGATACGATAAAGCCTAAGAGAGTACGGAAAGAGGAAGATTTAGAAGAAAGGAACGGAAGACAACATGAGTAATTTAATCAGATGCCAGAACGGACATATGTTTTCAAGCAGAAGGTATGGAACCATATGCCCTTACTGCAACATTGAGACGGCGACCAGAGAGAAACAGGAAACGGGGAAGACGGAGATCGAAGTGGAAGAATCCCTGTTCTTACAGGAAGAAAATCCGGTGTGCGGATGGATTGTCTGTATTGCCGGGCCGAGGAAGGGAAAAGACTACAAGATCGTGGCCGGCAAAAATTTTGTAGGCAGGGCGGATGATATGGATATCCAGATATTAGGCGACAATAAGATATCCAGAAGGAATCACTGTGTGATTGTGTACGATACGAAACAGAGCAAGACCGTGATCCTGCCCGGAGACAGTAACGGTATTGCCTATCTGAATGAAGCGGCAGTATATATGCCTACAGAACTACAATTGTATGATGTAATCGAGATGGGAGAAAGTCAGTTTGTGTTCATCTCGCTTTGTGGAGAACATTTCAAATGGGAGTAAACGGAGGATGTGCTATGACGTTGGAAGAAGGAGTGCTCCTGGCCATCTACCTGTTTATCTTATGCCTGATAGCTGTGCGCTTTCTGAGTAGGGAACGGGGCAGGATAATCAGACGGTTTAAAGTTGGCAGAGCAATGACAATCGGTGACAGACAGGTGCAGGAGGATGACTGCGGAGCCTGTCAGAGTGCGGATGGGTTTATGGCTGTGCTGGCTGACGGTATGGGAAAGAATTATGGAGGAAAGGTTTCCTCAAGAATCGCAGTGGATACAATGAAGGAAATGTTCCGCCTTTACCGGTCGTCTGAGAATCCTGCCTATTTTTTTCGAAAATCCTTTCACCGGATCAATATGGAGATACTTAAGCAGCTGGATGACGGCAGGGGCGGCGCCAGTGTGGGAGCTGTGGTGATTAAGGAGAATTATCTGTATTATGCGCTGGCAGGTAATATTAAGATTGCAGTGTACCGCGGCGGGAATCTGGTTCCGGTTTCGTCAGGACATACGATAGACGTGCTTGCCGGGGATAAGTTTGTCGAGGGGACCATTACCAGAGAAGAGGCGCTGCAGCTTCTTGATCATACAAGAATGTATAACTATGTGGGACAGGACGGATTCCGGGAGATCGAGTTTGTTGATACACCGATCAGGCTGAGGGAAAAGGATATTGTAGTGCTGATGAGCGACGGCCTCTATGAAGGAATGGACTGGAAGACAATTGAGGAACTATTGTCCGGCAGGAAGAAGTGTCAGCAGAAGGCATATGAGATTATAGAGGAAATCAATGCCGGAAGCCGGAGAGAAAGAGACAATGCAAGCATTGTTCTGGTTGAGGGATTCTTATGAGAAAGTACAACAGCAGTTTCAAGACTGCCTTTATTTCCGAGGAGGGCAGCAGACTAAGGAATCATGATTATTTTGGCTTTGTTGAGCTGGATAAATATGCCTGCTATGTGATTGCCGACGGCATAACGGATATGCGGGATTCTGAGAGCGCCAAAAAGGCAATAGAAGCGGTGGTCAGCGCTTTTCATAACGATCCTGGAATCGGCAAAGGGAAACTGAAAAGGTATCTTAAGTGTGCCAATAAAGAACTGCTCAGGGGAAAGAGTTATGAGAAGTTAAAGGCGTCCATAACCGTAGTGCTTACTGATTATATGAAGTTTCGCTATGGTTGTGCGGGGAATACGAGGCTGCGGTTGTATCGGGATGGACGGATGATTCTGGCAAGTTCCGATATGTCACTGAGTCAGGATATGGTTGAGGAAGACAGACTGGCAAAGGACAGGCTGGCAAAGCATGAAGAGCGGAACAATCTGTATTCCTATCTGGGAAAAGAGCATTTCAAAGCTTTTATCTCCAAAAAGAAAAAACTGGCAGACGGAGATATCATTACCCTGTATACAAGGGGCATATGGGAGAATATAGATGAAGGAGAACTTTCCGACGTATTTTCGGAGACCGGAAATGACCCCATTGAAGAGTGTGATAAGGTAGAGGATCTGCTCCTGTCCAGACAGCCCGAAAATTTGGATAATTATACGTTTGCGGCGATCTATATAGACAAGGTGTTTACCGATCCGAATCGGAGAAAGCGTATCAAAATGATCATTACAATTGCGCTTGTTATATTAGTATTGGCACTGGTGTTCAGTGTACTTGTCTGGCTGTGGAGACGGGATCGGAGACAGAAACGGGAGGACATGGAACAGTGCTTTGCCAATGTAGAAACTTATATAGAGGACAACAATTATGTCAGGGCGAAGCAAGAATGTGAAAAAGCGCTGGAGCTGGCAGGGAAGCTGCGGGATCAGGAGGCGGAGGAGAGATATAACAATTATCTGGTCTGTCTGGAAGCAGTGATTCAGGCGGACGACGCTTATGATCAGGGTAAATACGAGGAGGCCGGAGAGGCATATCTGTCGGCAAAGGTCAGGGCGCGGTACGCGGACAACATAGCCACGGTTTATATAGAGGACAGACTACAGCGGATAGAGAATTTTGAACAGGTCTTCAACAATATTACAATGGGTGACAGTCTGCTTGCTTATGGAAGTTATGAGATGGCGGAGCAGAGATATCTGGAAGCCAAGAAGGATGCGTCAGCGATCTATTTTACGGAGGGTAAACAGCAGGCCCTTGACGCGTTGGAGAATCTGTACGAAGAGTGGAGCGCAGCCGAAGAAGAAGCACAGGAGCAGAGCGAGGCGCAGGCTGCGGACGAAGCGGCGGCAGCGGAGCTGGTCAGACAGGGTGACGAGGCATACAGCAGCGGCGATTATGACGGCGCCATGGTATTTTACCTGATTGCCCTTGAGAAGTATACCAAGATGGAAGATACCACGCAGATCGCTTTCCTGAATAAAAAGATTGTGGCGCTGAATGAAAAACAGCAGGAAGTGGAGGCGAGAGTGTCGGAAGCGAAGGAGTTTGAGGAGCTGGCTCGTGTCTATGAGGAAGAGGGAGACTACGAGCAGGCAAAGCTGCAATATCAGTATGCCAAGAATATTTATGGGGAACTGAATCAGTCTAACAAGGCGGACGAGATACAGAGTAAGGTCGACATTATGGAGACGAAGAAAGAAACGGCAGAGAAAAAAGCAGAAGAAGAGGCAAAAGAAGCGGAAAAGGAAGCGGCTGAAAAAGAGGCAGAGGAAAATGCCGCCAGATCAATGAGTGAGAATAATTTATATGACAGATGAAAAAGTTTTTGATAATGAGAACTACATACAGGAACAACTGCGGCGGATCGATGATCTGGATGAGCGCAGATTTGCCAAACAACTGCTAACGGAGTTTTCAGAGTACAGGTGTATGGGGAACATAGGGGTGGATAAGTAAGACAAATGATAGACAGGAGGAGCGGTGGGAATGTCAGCGGTGGATATTTTGATGGCAGCAGATAGAGTAGCTAGCAACTTGCTAGCTTCTGTCACTGGAAATAGGAGAGCAGATATGGAAAAGGATGCGACAGCAGAAAAGAAACTTTCTGCGTATGCCAGAAAAAATAAAAGGGATGAGTATCTGGTAAGAGGGGCAGTTTTAGTCTGCAATAAGGGAAGCCATAAAAGAAGATATTGGAAGACAAAGCAGAAGTTATGCTACCGGATACATTTGTTGATATGCCTGCAAACTTGGCAAAATTAAAATATATGTCAGAGCAGCGTCCTCAGATTATAAAAACGAGTCTGGATACTACAGTTAATTTTACATTTAGTTTATATGAAGAAGAATTGTCGGAGAAAGAAATTGGCAGTACCATTCGACAATTTAAGGATTTGATCCAAAAAGTGAATCCGGCGTATGTGTTTGATGAATTGGTAGTGGAAAAGGAACGGAATATTGGATGGTTTGATTTTAAGAGTTATGGTGTAGATGAACAGATATACAATATTATGTATGTTAAACCGATAGATGGGAAATTGTTGCATGGCGTGTTTAATTGTATGTATAGAGATAGCGCAGAATGGAAAGATGCAGCATTACAGGTTATATATTCAATTAGAGATTGTACGAAGGGAGAATGAAATGGATAGAAAAACTTTCCGTATTTCAACGGGTAAAATCAACGGATTTACCATGGGAAATGAGTTTAACAGCTTATCTCGCGTATCCGTACTATGTGGTACAAAATTTCAGGAATATCCTCCTTTTCAGGATGCTCCAGATGATATGATGGAGGAACTGACAGATACGGTAAAGAATATTGGTGGAAATATATTGGGAACGCTTACATCGTTTGCGTCAGTACTGCAAAACGAAAAAAAGTTTTTGCAGTCATTATACGCGATGAGTAGTAGTGCGGTACAAGCTTCGGCAGATATGTTTATTGTAGGTGGTTTTAAAAAAGTGGTGGTAGGGGGACAAGTTCTTGCATATTATGCAGTGGAAAAAGCGAACATTTGGATAAGAGGATATATACCAAAGAAGATTTCTAATGAAATGTTTCTTGGTGTACTGCATGGAGAGGCTAAAATAGAGGCATTGGTGAAACAGCACCCATTGGTGATATGGCATCCAAAATGGCCTATAGCACCGATTTATATACCAACAGATAAACTGACGTCTTATGTTGTAGAAAGCCATAAAATCCATAATATGGAGGTGCTTCTTAAAAGTATTGAGGAAAATGACAGCGGTGGAAAAGGATTTTATGCATCAGGCGAATATATAGAAAATCAGGCAGAGTGGGGAAATGTAAAATTTGGAGTAAAGGATATGAGTTATTCTGGATGTGAGATCATGGCAACATATAATGCGTTAAAGGCGCTTGGAGAACCGGTATCTGAGCAGACCGTGGTAGATTTGATTGCAATGTATGAAAATGATGGGGCGGTGTTGGGTGGTTTGTTGGGATCATCACCATATGAAATAGAGAATTACTTTGAAGAACAGGGGTATGACGTAGTAACAACGACTAGCCGTGATCCAGAAACAATCAATCAGATTGGAGAGAGCAGTGATACTGTAATAGTGAACGCTTACAACAATAAGGATGATATTACAAACATGGTACATACTGTCAGTATTACCAAGGAGGCAGATGGAACATATGCCGTGCACAATGGTTATTATAGACCTCAAAATGAGTACATTGTTAACGATGGCTATGGTACGTTACAGGAGGCGGTTGACGCGATATCAATATATGAGACGGCAAGTGTTGATGTAATAGGGATTAGCAATTAAAGGCTATATTAGGGAACTTGTAGATATGTGGAATCATATACGGGGAGGTGTTACCTGTGAAGCGAGTACCAGAGAAAACCATAATACGTATCGCAGCAAAGATAACAGGTATCGCGGCAGTTATATTGGGTTTGGCGATAATATTGACGAATTTTTTACAAAGTATGGTTTTTAATTTCTTCTCAGGACTGAACTCAGACCGGGAAGAGGAGAACTATGTAGTTAAACGTCTCAGTGCAGAGAGCAATTCAAGGGGAGATGATGAGAAGTATATTTTTCGGCAGGGTAAAAAAATACTTTGTTATACTTTTAAAACAGAGGAATTAACAGAGTGTGATATCAGTAAACCGGAAGGGGAAAGGATAACATGTGACGCTATTGTGGGAGATCAGGTTTATTATGTATTGTCAAATCATATAGTCAGGCGGTTTGACTGTAAAAGACAGATAGACAAGGAAGTCCTTTCAGAAGAGGATTTGTGCAACATATGTAGTTTTGAACATTGGCCGGAAAGTGGCTATTTATTTATCACAGGATCAGAAAAAGTATTGCTGTTGGTGATAAACGATAGAGCTTTCATATGTCCGGTTGACGGAGATTTAAAAACAGACTGTATTGGGGTGAATACTTTGTTTTCGGAAGAGGACAAGACAGGAGGGGAACAGGTAATTCGATATCGGGGAATGCGTATCGGGAGACGTTATGATGTGAAAAAAGAAAGGTATCAGATTATAGACATCTGGGAAGAAAAAGATGGGCGTCCACTTTTTTCCTACAACGAAAGATATACAATAAAAGCGGAGAAAATTCAGGTTATAATGGATCATACATGGGGCTATTGCAATTATACTTATCAGGCGGAGGGTATGCCGAAAGAACAGGAAATAAGGTGTCTGAATGTGACGGCGTATAAGGACTCACACATACAGGGAAATAAATTGACGACAGAAAGCGGGGACATTATCGGTTTGGTGCATGTTCCACGAGAGTCTTGTTATGATTCTTTTGATCCGTCACAGGATGATCTGAAATATGATGCTTTATTCCGATTAAATCCCCAAACGGGTGAAAACAGTATTTTGTATATAACCGAGAATAATCGCACCAGAATCATAGGATATCAGGATGGGGTGATCTATCTTTTTCAGGATTTCAAAATCTATAGCAGTATCATGGAAAGCGGGGAAGAGCAACTGATTGCGGAGCTTCCTGAGGATACCTATTATGAGTTTGACTGGCAGGGGGATTACCTGATTGTAATATGTCGGGATGGCATATATGGGGCTTATAAAGTGCGGTAATATGTGATGTTTGACAGAAAATAACGATTGGAGAAGTGGCATGAACTACACATGAGAAGCGGTACTACAGGCAGAAAAACACGGAACGGGTGAAGTTCAATCCTCTGTATCGTCTGGGGGATGTGTTCGGAGGGGTATAGAAGTTAAGAGGGCAGCTACGGGAAAGGTTCTATGCTATATGACAGATGAAAAAGTGTTTGATAATGAGAACTACATACAGGAACAACTGCGGCGGATCGATGATCTGGATGAGCGCAGATTTGCCAAACAACTGCTGATAGAAAGTCTGGGTGAGGCGGTCGCATGGTCGGAGAAAAAGTATGTAGCCTTGGAACAACGGATACAGAGTGAGCTGGAGCTGCCATGGGGGCATTTTCACGTCTTTATGACGGTAATCGAACAGAAAGATTATGACCCGATTAGCACGTTCTGGTTTCCTGTGCGGGAAGAGGATGTGAAGAAGCAGCAGGCGGAAACCTTTGAGACAGTCTATCTGGCAGCAGAAGAGAAGGTCTGTAAGGCGTTTCTGGAAATGGGGACGCTGACAGGCGTCTGTGAAGCGACGGGAGAAACCGTTTCCTTCAAAATCAGACCTTCCGAAAGATACTGGCAGAGCATGGACAGGCTCTACAGGCTGTTTATCAGCAACCATGTGCCATGGCAGACCGTACATATGGGGCATATGGAACGGTTTTTTGATCTGATTCCTGAGACAGAGGAAGGACAGGCAGCAGGGACGGACTGGGTGATACAGGACGATGTGTGGAATATGTACGTCAGAAGAGGAATGATGTTGTTGTGGAATATCCGCCAGTCCGCCGTTCATTCCAGAGAATACAGAGTACCCTGCATAGACGAGGTGTTTTACGAGCATGTATTCTATTTGCCGCAGGAAGAGGAGACGGAGGACGGATATCTGGTGGATGCGGTGGAGGACATTCTTTCCATCCGGTATGAACAGAACAGAATTGTTTTAAAGACAAAGGCGGAAACACTGGAGGATATCAAGGTCTATCGGCTGGGACAGGGTGAGCCGGAGCAGTCGGCGGGATATCGGTTTCCGGTTTTATCCAACCAAAGGAAAGACAGTCTGTCGGCCAGATATTCTCACCGGATGGGGAATTTTATCCAGACGCCCGCAGAACTGAAACGGAAAGTAGAAGAGATGGCGGACGGCTATCGGATTTCGCTGACTGGCTATGAGATACTTGACAGGGCAGAAGAGGCGTTTTTAGAGGGAGATATGAACAGCTTTACGGGAGTAAGGCTGTTCACTGACGATCAAAGAAAAATCCTGCTGCTTCGGTTTCAGGCGTATGAGAGGGAGAGGGAGGACTATCTGTATGAGTCGCAGGTGCGGTATATTCTGTCTCAGTTACAGATGGAGTTTTTGGAGTATAAGTGTATGGGTATCTTAGAAGGAGAAAATCAAGATGGCAGATGATAAAGAGTTTGATATTAATAAGATAAAAAACGTAGAGTTCATGGACGCCAAGGACAGGCAGTATTTTGAAAAGTATGGTTCTGCTATGGAAGAGCAGGCGGAGATCATTAAAGAGAACATTAAAGAAAACTGTGAAGAAAAAATGGATGACTATATAAAATATGCGAATGAGGTATATGATGATGTTATGAAGAGACTATCTGGTAATATGCATCAATATCTTGTTCACGGGGCGTGCTTAAAATGTTCTAAACAGTTGGAAGAAGGGAAAATACAGAAACTTGTCCATGAAGAAGATATGATAGATAGTAAGGCGGACTACATGGAGATTACTTCAAAATTACGGATTTTGGAGCCAAGAACAGAAAGCGCGAATGGTCTGCCGTTTGCAAATGTTTCAGATACAAGGGGTGGGTTGAGTGGAGAACTGTTAAAAGGAGAGGATGAAGAAGGGGAAGAGGAGGAGAATCAATTAAATTTTATCAGTTTTGGGAACTGTGGCTTTTTAGATGAAGAAGGAATAACTGATGTGGAGAAAATAGCGGAACGGGTTCTTCAAATACTGCTGTCGGACAGTGATCTCGGAGGCAATAGTAAATATAATGACATAACAAAAGAAAAGATATTAAATGGAATACTGGAAGGAATCGAATCTGGAAAAGGCAGCTGCTAAGGCTGTATGGTATTGAACCCTGAGTGGGAAAATCTTCCCGAAGAGTATGACTATGTGGATAATACCTTTGATGTGATGCCAAGGGCGGTTGGGATCGAGGCTTTTTTAGCATCTGAAGGCTATTTCCATTTTGGCGGTAAGGAAGCCATCAATATGATGTCTATGCTGTTTTGTAGGTTTGGCGGCGGTATCATAAACGCGGAGAAGTCAGGGCAGAGCCACGAAGGTATTTTTTCAGATTTAGAAAAAGTGTTAATGGCAAAATATAGTGATTTTGTATATGAGGAATGGGATGAAGAGAAAAAAGATGTGCAGAGGAAATATGGAATAAGTTTTATGTTGAAGGAGGATATGATGCCTGTTTTGTAGCAGGGTTGATTGGGAATATGTATGGAGAAGCAAGTTGTGGAATATTACAATATCCGTTGAATGGTATGAACTGGAATCTCTATATAAAAGACGGTAATGTATATAAAGGTGGAGAAATTGTTTCGAATATCGCACAGATACGGGCAGCTTGCGAGGATGCACCTGATGATTATGGTATTGGGATGTTGCAATGGAGTGATAAGGGTAGAAAAGCAGATTTGCTTAAATGCTACAAGGAAAATCAGTCGGCTGATGGAACGCTTACTTCGGAACAATTGATGAAGTCGGAAATAGAATATATACGCATTGAATTACCAATTGAGGAGGATAAGTCTTCTTATTTGGATGTCATGGATATATATAGGGACTATTTAGAAGAACCGCATAAAACAGTGGATCATATTGAGTATGCAACGTGTTTACTGTTTAGAAGGTATGAAGCTTCGGGTACATATGCGGATGTAGACCCAACTGATTTTACAGTAAAGCAAGAGGTGTTGGAGAAAGCACGAAAAGCGGCAGAAACGGGAACAGAGAAAGACATTCCTCCGATTATTAAGAGGATCATCGCATCGAAGGTAGCATATGAGGAGTTTATAAATAAATGAAAAAAATACGTAATGTACTTATTATCATATTTTTGATGTGGATTATATATACCTATGCTCAGACTGTGGGGATATATCAGGCAGAAGATATCATTGCAAAGACGGAA
>CAMQTN010000105.1 GCA_947037115.1 uncultured Lachnospiraceae bacterium | reverse complement strand
AGATGAGCGCTAGTCTCGTGGGCTCGGAGATGTGTATAAGAGACAGGTATAATTTGTTTATCAAGAAAAATAGGAGGAATCGTATTATGGCAAAAGAAATGATTGCAATGCTTCTTGCCGGCGGTCAGGGTTCACGCCTTTACGCACTGACAGAGAAACTTGCAAAACCGGCAGTTCCTTTTGGCGGTAAATATCGTATCATCGACTTTCCGCTTTCCAACTGCGTCAATTCAGGCATTGATACTGTAGGTATCCTGACCCAGTATCAGCCGCTGGAGTTAAATGAATACATAGGGAATGGCCAGCCCTGGGATCTGGATCGTCTTTATGGCGGTGTGCATGTACTGCCGCCCTATCAGAAGGCGCACGGCTCAGACTGGTATAAAGGCACGGCAAATGCGATTTATCAGAATATCTCGTTTATCGAGCGCTATGACCCGAAATACGTGATCATTCTTTCAGGCGACCAGATCTGCAAACAGGATTACAGCGATTTCCTTGAATTCCACAAGGAGAAAAATGCGGAATTCAGCGTTGCCGTTATGGAGGTTCCCTGGGAGGAAGCGTCCCGTTTCGGCCTGATGGTAGCCGACGAGAATGACAAGATCACGGAATTTCAGGAGAAGCCGAAAAATCCGAAATCCAACCTTGCTTCCATGGGTATCTACATTTTTAACTGGGATATCCTGAAAAAGTATCTGGAAGAGGACGAGGCGGACCCGAACTCGGAGAACGACTTTGGTAACAACATTATTCCTAATCTGCTCCGCGATCAACGGCAGATGTACGCTTATCATTTCAGCGGCTACTGGAAGGATGTGGGAACCATTTCTTCCCTGTGGGAAGCAAATATGGAGGTTCTTGACCCCGAGCACAGCGGTATCAATCTTTTTGATGAGGGCTGGAAGATCTACAGCCGTAATGCCGGTATGACAGGACATAAGATCAATACGGGCGCAGTGGTGGAAAACGCTTTGATTACCGACGGATGCCGGATCAAGGGAACGGTAAAGCACTCCGTTTTGTTTGGCGGCGTAAAGGTAGAAGCAGGCGCCGTGGTAGAGGATGCTGTCATCATGGGCGGTACGACGATTAAGGCCGGTGCAGTGGTGAAACACTGTATCGTGGCGGAAAATGTGACAATCTGCGAGAATGCAGTGGTAGGCGCAATGCCCACTGAGGATGAAAAAGGCGTAGCAACCATCGGCTCTGGCGTTACCATTGGGGAGAATGCGGTGGTAGGTCCTGACGCCATGGTCAGGAATAATGTGGAAGGTGGTGAAGCAGTATGATAAAATCAAGCACAGATGTAATCGGTATTATTTTTCCTAACAGTTATGACGCTCTGATTCCGGAGCTGGTCAGCGTGCGTTTGATGGCTTCCATCCCCTTTGCCAGCCGTTATCGTATCATAGATTTTATTCTGTCCAGCATGACTCATTCCGGCATTGACAATATTTCCGTTGTGGTAAACAAGAATTATCATTCCCTGATGGACCATTTGGGGTCCGGCCGTGAGTGGGATCTGGTCCGCAAGAACGGCGGCCTGCACATTTTCCCGCCTTTTGCGGAGAAGCAGGTGGGCGGCCCTTACGTGGGACGTGCCGGAGCGTTGGCGAATCTTCTGGGTTTCTTAAGATCCCAGAAAGAAAAATATGTGATCATGGCAGACACCAATATGGTGGTTAATTTTGATTTCAATGCGATGCTGCAGGCGCATATGGACAGCGGCGCAGATCTCACGATCGCTTACAACGAGCAGGAACTGCCGAAGGAGCTGCTTGATTATCAGACCAGCGACCAGATTTTCTATTACACCTTTGATATTGAAGAGGGACGTATCCGCAAAGTGAGCATCAATCCGAAGACGGAAGGCGTACAGAATACTGCCATGAATATTTTTGTGATTGAGCGCGAGCTTCTGATTGATCTTGTCAGCACTGCATACATGGAGGGCAAATCCTTCTTTATGCGCGATGTGATTATGCCCCAGCTTGGCAAGCTGAATGTACAGGCTTACAAGTATACGGGTTATGTGGCGCGCATCTGCGGCATGAAGAGCTACTTTGAAGAGAATTTGAGACTTCTGGATGATTATAATCTGGACGCCCTGTTCTCCGCCGCACCCATTTATACGAAGATCCGCGGCGATAATCCGACCCATTACAAGGACGGTGCAAAGGTCAAAAATGTAATGATGGCAGACGGCTGTGTGATTGAGGGAGAGGTAGAGAACAGTGTGATTTTCCGTGGCGTTAAGGTCGGCAAGGGCGCTAAGATCAAGAATTGTATCCTGATGCAGGATACCGTGGTGGAAGCCGGTGCGGACGTGGAATATCTCATTACCGACAAGAATGTGACAATCTCGGCCGGCAAGGAGATGAAAGGCACCGATACATTCCCGGTTTATATAGAGAAATTTAAGACTGTATAGGCGGATGGGGAATGAAAGGCGGACAAAAGATCATTACATAAGTATCATACAAAAAAAACTGCATTGTGAAAATGCAGTTTTTTTTGTATACTTATTTTTAGAAATTCACGATTGGGATGAGAATGGAGGATAAGTATGCCACGCAGAACAGATATTCACAAGGTATTGATCATTGGCTCTGGTCCGATTATTATCGGACAGGCCTGTGAGTTTGACTATTCGGGAACACAGGCATGTAAGGCACTTCGGAAGCTGGGCTATGAGATTGTGCTCGTCAATTCCAACCCGGCGACGATTATGACGGACCCGGAGACGGCTGATGTGACTTATATTGAACCGCTCAATGTAGAACGGTTAGAACAGATCATTGCAAAGGAACGCCCCGACGCGCTGCTTCCGAATCTGGGAGGGCAGTCCGGGCTTAATTTGTGTGCCGAGTTAAATAAGGCCGGGGTTCTGGACAAATACAATGTCAAGGTCATCGGCGTGCAGGTGGACGCCATCGAGCGCGGTGAGGACCGGATCGAGTTTAAGAAGACGATGAACGAGCTTGGAATCGAGATGGCCCGCAGCGAAGTGGCGTACTCTGTGGATGAGGCCCTTGCCATTGCGGAGGAGCTGGGTTATCCTGTGGTTCTGCGGCCCGCCTACACCATGGGAGGCGCAGGCGGCGGTCTGGTATACAATAAAGAGGAACTGAAGGTGGTCTGTGCCAGAGGGCTGCAGGCCAGTCTGGTAGGCCAGGTTCTTGTGGAGGAGTCGATTCTCGGCTGGGAAGAGCTGGAACTGGAGGTGGTGCGCGACGCGGACAACAACATCATTACGGTGTGCTTCATTGAAAACATCGACCCGCTGGGCGTACATACGGGCGACTCCTTCTGCTCCGCGCCCATGCTCACAATCTCCGGGGAGTGTCAGAAAAAATTACAGGAGCAGGCTTACAAAATCGTGGAGTCGGTGCAGGTGATCGGCGGCACGAACGTGCAGTTTGCCCATGATCCTGTGACAGACCGCATTATCGTGATTGAGATCAATCCCCGTACCTCCCGCTCGTCGGCGCTTGCAAGTAAGGCGACGGGTTTCCCCATTGCGCTGGTGTCCTCCATGCTGGCGGCGGGGCTTACGCTGAAGGATATTCCCTGCGGCAAGTACGGGACGTTAGATAAATATGTGCCGGACGGCGATTACGTGGTGATCAAGTTTGCCCGCTGGGCCTTTGAGAAATTCAAAGGGGTGGAGGACAAACTGGGGACGCAGATGCGCGCCGTGGGCGAGGTGATGAGCATCGGTAAGACTTACAAAGAGGCGTTCCAGAAAGCAATCCGCTCTCTGGAGACGGGACGCTACGGTCTCGGCCACGCAAAGGATTTTGACACCCTGCCGAAGGAGGAGCTGTTAAGACGGCTGTCAACCCCTTCCAGTGAGCGGCATTTCCTCATGTATGAGGCGCTGCGCAAAGGGGCTTCGGTGGAGGAGATTCACGAGATCACTAAGGTGAAGGCTTATTTTATCGAGCAGATGAAGGAGCTGGTGGAGGAAGAGGAAGCAATCATGCAGTGCAGGGGCAGCCTTCCTTCGGATGAAATGCTGAGTTCCGCCAAGAAGAACGGCTTTTCCGATAAATATCTGAGCCAGCTTCTCGAAATACCGGAGGAGGATATCCGTAACCGCCGGCTGGCCCTTGGCGTGGAGGAAGCCTGGGAGGGTGTCCATGTCAGCGGCACGAAAGACAGCGCCTATTATTATTCTACCTACAATGGGCCTGACAGGAATCCCGTCAGGGAGGATAAGCAGAAGATCATGATTCTGGGCGGAGGCCCCAACCGTATCGGACAGGGTATCGAGTTTGACTACTGCTGTGTCCATGCGGCCATGGCCCTGAAGAAGCTGGGATTCGAGACGATTATCGTAAACTGCAATCCGGAGACCGTGTCCACCGATTACGACACATCCGACAAGCTGTATTTTGAGCCTCTTACATTGGAAGATGTGCTGAGTATTTACAATAAGGAAAAACCGCTGGGCGTGATCGCCCAGTTTGGCGGACAGACGCCCTTAAATCTGGCGTCTGAGCTGGAAAAGAACGGCGTCCGCATTCTGGGAACCTCCCCTTCTGTCATTGATCTGGCGGAAGACCGGGATCAGTTCCGCGCCATGATGGAGAAGTTGGAAATACCCATGCCGGAGTCCGGTATGGCCACTACAGTGGAGGAGGCGCTTGCCATTGCCGGCAGGATCGGTTACCCCGTGATGGTGCGCCCGTCCTATGTGCTGGGCGGCAGAGGCATGGAAGTGGTCTATGACGACGAGAGCATGGCGGAATATATGAATGCTGCGGTGGGCGTGACGCCAGACCGTCCGATTCTGATTGACCGTTTCTTAAATCATGCGCTGGAATGTGAGGCGGACGCCATCAGCGACGGCACTCACGCTTTTGTGCCTGCGGTGATGGAGCATATCGAACTGGCGGGCATTCACTCCGGCGATTCGGCCTGTATCATCCCCTCTGTGCACATTCCGCCGGAGAGCGTGGAGACCATCAAGGAGTACACCAGAAAGATTGCGGAGGAGATGCATGTCAAGGGCCTGATGAATATGCAGTATGCCATTGAGGACGGCAGGGTGTTTGTGCTGGAGGCAAATCCCAGGGCGTCCCGCACGGTGCCTCTCGTATCCAAGGTCTGCAATATCCGCATGGTGCCGCTGGCAACGGAAATTATTACCTCGGATATCACGGGACGTCCCTCGCCGATTTCGGAGTTGAAGGAACAGACAGTGCCTTATTATGGCGTGAAGGAGGCGGTGTTCCCCTTCAATATGTTCCCGGAGGTAGATCCCATTTTAGGGCCGGAAATGCGCTCGACGGGTGAGGTGCTCGGTCTGTCAGGGTCTTACGGCGAAGCCTTTTTCAAGGCGCAGGAGGCGGTGCAGTCAAAGCTGCCGCTTGAGGGGACGGTTCTTATTTCCGTCAACAAAAAGGATAAGGACGAAGTGGTCGAGGTGGCGAAGAGGCTTTCAGAGGACGGTTTCAGGATTGTAGCCACAGAGGGTACTTACAATCTGATCACGGCGGCGGGGATTTTGGCTGAAAAGGCGAAGAAGATTTACGAGGGCAGGCCCAACGTGAATGACAGGATTACAAACGGTGACTTTGATCTGATCATCAATTCGCCTGTGGGCAAGGACAGCGTGCATGACGACAGTTATCTGCGCAAGGCCGCAATCAAGGCGAAGACGCCCTATATCACCACGGTGGCGGCGGCGAAGGTGACAGCCGAGGGAATCCACTATCTGAAAACACACAGCGGCAGTGAGGTGAAGTCCCTGCAGGAGCTCCACAGTGAGATACATGATCAGGCATAGTGCTTCATACCAAAATGTGTTAATATGAAAAGGATACATAGAGGCTGTTGCGCCACGGCGCACTGAGCAGCAGGAATGCAAGAATGTTTGACAAATTTAAAAGACTGTGATATGCTATCTGAAAATTTTAGAAGGAGACAGAAATATGTTTAACAAAACTCTAGCCCTGTTTATGCCCATTATTGGTCTGCATCAGATTTTTCAGAGTACGGTCACAGCCTGAGGCGGCGAAAAGCCCGCAAGCGCATGGCCGTAAGACGAAAAGTCTTATTTGGCTATGCGGGAATCAGGATTCAGATAGGAGAACCGCATGGGAAATACACGACAGTGTATGGAACAGGCGGTTCTCATTTTTTTGCGTGAATAAGCAGAGATGGAAAGTTCTAAACACAGTCGTAATGCCTGTATGAAAGTCTGGGACAGAAACTTTACGGTGGGCAATGCGCACGGCGAAGCTTTTCCCGGGTCTGCTTATTCGAATAAGGGAGGAGGAGACAGCCATGCAGGCAATCAGAGTGGAAAATTTATCGAAGACATTCCGGGTGAGGAAAAAGGAGAAAGGAATGGCAGGCAGTTTTAAGGCAGTCCTGCATCCGCAGACGGAGGAAATCCGGGCGGTGGACGGTGTTTCCTTTGCGGTGGAGGAGGGGGAGATGCTGGCGTTTATCGGGCCTAACGGCGCGGGGAAGAGTACCACCATCAAGATGCTGACGGGGATTCTTTATCCTGACGGCGGCCGGATAGAGGTGCTGGGGGTTGATCCGACGAAAAAAAGGAGACAGCTCGCTTACCTGATTGGCACGGTATTCGGGCAGAAGGAGCAGCTTTGGACGCATCTGACGCCCTATGATAATTTCCGGTTTTCCGGGGCGGTCTATGATCTTTCGGAGAGGGAGACGGAGGAGCGGATTGAGGAGCTTTCGGAGCGGTTTGAGCTGGGCGGGTTCATCAATACGCCGGTCAGGAATCTGTCGCTGGGTCAGCGGATCCGCTGTGAGATTGTTGCATCGCTGATCCATAAACCGAAGGTATTGTTTCTGGATGAGCCAACGATCGGCCTGGATCCTGTGGTGAAGGAGAATATCCGCTTGTTGATTATGCAGATGAACCGGGAGGAGCATACCACCATTTTCCTGACCAGTCATGACGTGGGGGACATCGAAAAGCTCTGCAGGCGTATCATTATCGTAAATGCCGGACAGATCGTGCTGGATGACTCTGTGGAGCATCTGAAGCGTCGGTATCCGGATAAACGGGCGGAGAAGATGCAGACTTTTGAGAGTCCTGCGGGGCATGTTGAACCTTCTGCCATACCGCTGGAAGAGATCATTATGGAAATTTATAAATCAGAGGGGAGGGACGTGTCGCCGTGAGAAAATACGCAGTGGTTTATCGGTCCGTATTGATGGAAAATATACAGTATGCAGCCAATATCGCTATGGGATTTTTTAACTATTTTGTCTTTATCTTTATTTTCATTAAGCTCTGGGAATATATGTATCGGACGCCGGGGGAGCTGATTGCGGGATATACGAAGGAGCAGATGATCTGGTATGTGATGATGACGGAGATGATTCTTTTCGGTTCCAATGCCGGTTCCGTGGCAGGAGAGGCGGCGGGGGATATCAGGAGCGGCAATATCGCGTATCTGATCAATAAGCCTTATCATTATACACTGTATCTTCTGACAAAGTATACCGGGGAGTGGAGCATCCGGCTGCCCATGTATGCGGCATTGGCGGCAGTGATCGGGAGGGTGATGGTGGGGCCCGTTCCCGGGTTTCGGCTGACGGCGGTCTGGGCGATGGCGCTCTGCGTCATTCTGGGCCTTACCATCAATGCGGTATTCAAGCTGTGTATCAGCCTGATTTCCTTCTGGATTGAGGATGCCACACCCTTTCAGTGGCTCTATGACAAGCTGATTCTGGTGGTGGGGGTTATTTTTCCGGTGGAAATTTTTCCAAAAACATTACAGCCGCTATTTAAACTGACGCCGATCTATACGGTATGTTACGGGCCGGCCAAGCTGATTGTGGATTTCAGCCGGGAGAAATGTCTGGAAATTCTGGCAGCGCAGCTTTTATATCTGGCGGCAGGCGGCGGTTTGATGTTTCTGATTTACAGAAAGGGGGCTAAGAAACTGTATGTCAACGGCGGTTAAAAACCAATTGCGGGTGTGCCTGCTTTCCGTTCAATATAATATCATGCGGGAGATGGTCAATAAGGTCACGTTTCTGACCAGCGTAGGGTTTATGGTGCTGAACAATGCGGCTATTCTGGCGCAGTGGTTCATTCTGCTGCGTCTGCGGGAGGATGTGGGCGGATATACAATGCGGGAGATTATGCTGCTGTGGGGCCTGACAGCGGCGTCCTTCGGGCTGGCGCATATCCTGTTTGCGAGGGCCTTTTCCCTGCCGGAGCTGATTATCGGGGGAAAGCTGGACGCTTATCTGGTACAGCCGAAAAATGTGCTTGTCAGCGTGATCACCTCCTCTACCAGTGTTTCGGCCATCGGTGATTTCCTGTACGGGATCCTGCTCATGGGACTTTGCGGGCTGGGACTTCGGGAATGGCTCCTGGCACTTTTGTTCACGGTGACGGGAACGGTTATTTTTACGGCCTTTGCCCTGCTTCTGGGGAGTGTGTCCTTCTGGTTTTTGCGGATGGATATGCTGGAAGGACAGGTGGTTATGGGAATGGTCAGTTTTGCCACTTATCCGGACGGGATTTTTGAAGGGGTTTCCCGGTATTTGCTGTACTTTGTCGTCCCTGTGGGGATGGCGGTTTATGATCCCGTGCATGTACTGGTCAGTTTTGACGCGGCAATGCTCCTGAGGGTGCTGGGTTATGCGGTTCTGCTTACGGCAGTCTCGGCGGCGGCTTTTTACAGGGGGCTTCGGCGGTACGCTTCCGGCAGTCTGATGGGGGCCAGGGTGTGAGCGCGCAGACAGGCAGAAAACAAAATTTTTCTTCCCTTTTTCTTCTGTCCATGGTAAAATGCTTTTGCAGACTAAGCAAAAGAGGGTTATCCTGCGCCCGAATCAGATCGGCAGAAACAAATACCACAAATGCGTGGCGGTCAGCAGCGCGTCTGTGGTGTTTTTGATCATATAGGAAAATTCCCGGAATTTCCTGCATGACAAAAAGAAAGCAGGAAGAAGGAGAGAGAAGGATGAGACAAATGAAAAAGAGGTGGGCGATGCTTTTGCCCACGGTGCTTTTGCTGGCGCTGACATTTTCAACGACAGTGTTTGCGGCGGAGGAGGAAGCCGAGTATGTATCGACGTTCCACGCCACGTTCTGGGCGCTGGTCCCGGCCGTTGTGGCCATCGGCCTTGCGCTGATCACGAAGGAGGTTTACAGCTCCCTGTTTGTGGGTATTCTGATGGGAGGCCTTCTGTATTCGGGCTTTCAGTTTGAGCGCACAATCACCCATATTTTTGTGGATGGCATCATCGGTGTTTTGTCGGACAGCTATAATGTGGGAATCCTGGTGTTCCTGGTGATTCTGGGAGCCATGGTGAGCCTGATGAACAAGGCGGGCGGTTCCGCGGCCTTTGGGCAGTTTGCCGCAAGTAAGATCAAAAACCGGGTGGGAGCGCAGCTTGCAACCATCTTACTGGGTGTATTGATCTTTATTGACGATTACTTTAACTGCCTGACGGTGGGAAGCGTGATGCGCCCCGTGACGGACAAGTTTAAGGTGTCCCGTGCAAAACTGGCTTATCTGATCGACGCGACGGCGGCTCCGGTGTGCATCATTGCGCCGATTTCCTCATGGGCGGCCGCGGTGACGGGCTTTGTGGAAGGTGAGGATGGATTTTCCATCTTTATCCGTGCCATCCCCTACAACTTTTACGCGATCCTGACGATTGTCATGATGGTGGGTATGGTGCTGTTGAAGACAGAGTATGGCAAAATGAAGACGCATGAGCAGAACGCGCAGAAAGGCGACCTTTACACTACGAAGGGACGTCCCTACGAGAATGTGAAAGAGGAAAAAATCAGTACGAAAGGCGGCGTTATGGATCTTTTGATTCCTATTATTGCGCTGATTATCTGCTGTGTGATCGGCATGATCTACACGGGCGGCTTTTTTGAGGGGGCGGATTTTGTGACAGCCTTCTCGAACTCCGACGCTTCCCTTGGACTGACCCTTGGCAGTTTCTTCGGACTGGTCATCACCATCGTGCTTTACCAGGCCCGCAGGGTACTTTCTTTCAAGGAGTGTATGGACTGTATCCCGGAGGGCTTCCGTGCCATGGTGCCGGCTATTTTGATTCTGACCTTTGCGTGGACGCTTAAGGCAATGACGGACAGTCTTGGTGCGGATGTTTACGTGGCAGGGCTGGTAGAGTCCAGCGCGGGCGCTTTCTTAAATTTCCTGCCGGCCATCATTTTTATAGTGGGATGCCTGCTGGCTTTCGCGACAGGTACTTCGTGGGGAACGTTTGGTATTCTGATCCCCATTGTGGTGGCGGTATTCCAGAACAGCAATCCGGAGCTGATGATTATTTCCATCTCCGCATGTATGGCAGGCGCGGTCTGCGGCGATCACTGCTCCCCGATCTCCGATACCACGATTATGGCCTCGGCGGGCGCCCAGTGTGAGCATGTGAACCATGTGACCACGCAGCTTCCCTATGCGGTTGTGGCGGCGGCAATTTCCTTTGTCACCTATATTGTGGCCGGTTTTGTGCAGAAGGCGTGGATAGCCCTGCCGGTGGGAATATTGCTGATGGTTATTGCGCTGTTTGTACTGCGCGACATGAACGGGAAGATGGAAAAATCATGACACATGTGTCAGTAAACGGCTTCCACGTTGGAGATGCCGTTTTCGGTGATATCAAATTTCCAGACAGCGTGTCCGGGAATGCGGTGTTCCGTTAAATAATAACTGTTATCTATATGAGTAATGTAATAGGGTGTGCCGCCGCCGATGAAGTTTGCATAGACGTCCTCGCAGGCTCCTTCCGTGAGCTGTGACAGGTCCTCTGTGCGTACCATGGTGGCGGCGTCCTGATTTCCGGCAATATCCGTGGAGACGGTGATATAGAAGCTTTCTCCTGCGGTGGTGAGCTGCACCATACCTGCCATGGAATCCGGTACGGGATAGGTTTCCCTGACCTCAAAGGTGGAAAGATCTGCCCGCAGGATGGCGGGTGTGCCCGGCGTGCCGGAGACGAAGTAGATATCGCCGCCGTCGATGGTGAAGGATCGCACATAGGTGTCCGCAAGGGTTTCCATTCTGCGGATTTCTGTGAGGTACATCTGCGGGGCGCCGGGGTCGTGACGGCACAGATACATTTCGCCGCTCATGGAACTCCATACATAGAAGGTGTCCGTTGGGGCATCATAGATAATATAGTGAGGGCGGTTTCCGACGCCATCCAGTGTCTGGGTGTGGTAGAAAACGCCCTCTTTTTTTTCAAAGACAAGAATGCGGTTTCCTTCCGTGTCGTCCACCAGATAGACCAGGCCATCGCTGGCGATGGTGTGTCCTTTGTCGATTTCGCTGGTCAGAACCTGCCATTCGGTCAGAGGGTCTGAGAGGTTATCGTGATAGATGACCTGGTTGTGATAGCAGTCCACGATAAACCAGGTATCTTCCACCTTTGTGATGTGGGTGGGGACGCTCAGATCGGAACAGGAGTTACGGGGAACGGATTCGGCGGGAATGGGGGAAAAGTTTTCGCCATCCAGATCCAGCACCACATCAAAGGCGCGCAGGTGCCCGGCGCTTGGGGGCGGGGCGGGCGTGTTCTTTCCTGCGGCTTTGTCCAGATCGGCAGCAGCGGGCGCAGCATCTTCCCCGCAGGCTGTGAATGTAACGCAGAAGAGCAGAAACAGGGCGTAAAAGCAGTATGATAACACACAATTTGAAGTGCTGTGGTTTTTGCTCATGTTTCTGCTCCTTTCGTTTGCAGGCGGTTGTTGACGGGTATTTTCATACGCTTATTTTAGCGTCTGTGGTTTTTTTAATCAACATCTTTTTATGGATATTCATAGGACGTCATGATACAATATCATAAAAAGATTAGGAAGATAGGAGAAGGA
>CAMQTN010000104.1 GCA_947037115.1 uncultured Lachnospiraceae bacterium | reverse complement strand
CACTTCTAGCTTCGTCGGCAGCGTCAGATGTGTATAAGAGACAGCTATAAATCAATAAAGAACTCGGTTCTGCAATAATTGCTATGTTGTTAAGACAAAGAGCAAGATTTTCAGCATCCTTATATGTAGTCTGCATAGTAATGGGATTTTAACCAAATCATCAAGCAAGTAAATTCTAAATCGTTTTTCTTATTTCAAACCACAGCTTGATATATTCTGCCAAAATAGGTACTAACTTCTTAATTTCAAAACCAGACGTATTGATACACAGATGAAAATTCTCATTTGCACCCCATTTTGCGTCTGTATAAAAATCTCTATGCCTTGCACGGTTTTTATCTATCGCCCTCATATTATGTTCAAGTTCCACAAGTGTCAGAGTCTCTCCTTCTTTGGCATGTTCCATACACCTCTGCAATTTCGCCGCCTTGTCAGCATAAACAAAAATATTGAATGGATTATAGTCTTTCAAAATCACATCTGCACAACGACCAATAATAATACAGTCACTTTGCTTTGCAAAATTTTCAATAATCGTTTGCTGAGTGACAGCTACTGTTACTGCTTGTTTTGTAATGTCTTTTGGAGTTACGGCAAAACGACGTCCAATAGTAAATGGGTATGTAACCTGAATACTTTTCTCAGACACATGAGAAACATACTGTTCATCAAATCCATGCTCCTTTGCAATCATTTGAATAATTTCCTTGTCGTAGCATGGGATTCCCAATGACTCAGACAGGCGCTTTCCCAGTTCACGACCACCGCTGCCAAATTCCCGACTAATCGTAATAATCATACTCATACCTCCTATTTGAATGTAATTCCATTTTTTTCAGATTGTTTTAGTAACACTAATGCAACAACAAACACAATAGTTTCATAAATCAATAGCGTAAGCCATATTATACCTTCCCCCAAAATGTACGGCAGAATCAGGATTACTGCAGCATTTACAATGATACTCCGCAAAATGCTGATGCTTATAGCCTGCACAGTTCTCTCGGTAGAATACAAGTAAGACGAAATCATAACATTAAGTGCCATTGCGATAAAACCAACAGCAAATTGAGGTAAAACTTTCAAAATATATTCCTGCGTTACCTCGTCTGCCCCATAAAGTACACAGATATGTCTACTGAAAAAAACAACTAATATGTTTATAAAAATGCTGCCCAAAAAACTGATCCCCATCCCTGCCTTAAAGTAAAATTTTAAATCTTTTTCATTCTTTGCCCCATAACTCTGTCCAAACAAAGGCTGCAAACCTTCGCTGGCACCAAAAAAAACAGCCATAGAGAAAGAAGCTATATTACAGATGATGGAAAACGAATTAATGCCAAGGTCACCTACCATGTCAAGAAGAACCATATTCATACAAAACATCATAACTGGTGTTGCCAACTGGCTGATTCCTTCAGGCAGACCATGCGTAACAATGTCTCGTAACAAGCCTCCCTCCAATTTTATCTTGCTAAAACGAATAATGCCCTGCTTTCGGATAAAATGCGTCAGTATAACAAAAAGTCCAATAGTCTGGGACACACCCGTTGCAATCGCAGCCCCCTTTGTACCCCAGGGAATTGGAAAAATTAACAGCCAATCTCCGAAAATATTACATACTGTACTAATAATCACCGCAATATTTACCAAACCGGGTGCCCCATCATTACGGCAATAATTTTGCAGTCCTGTTGACAGAGCAGACGGAATAATAAAGAGAGAATACCAAAACAAATACTCTTTAGCCAAATGATGGTATGTTTCACCAGCGCCAAGCATTGTACAAATACTGTCCGAAAAAAACACCCCTGCAAAGCATAGGATTAAAGAAACACATAATAGAAGAAACATTCCATGACGGAATACCTTGTTTGCCCCCTCTACATCTCCCTTTCCAATACAGACAGCAAAGATTGACACACCACCTATGTTAATCAGCATATTAAATGCACCGACAATCATAACAAATGGCCCTATCAGGTTCATGGCACCAAGGGCATTTGTTCCCACTCCTCTACCTACAAAAACAGCATCAATAATCGTGAACATAAAAAAACAAACACCGCTTAATATCGTGGGAACAACATATTTCATTACGTTTTTAGCTTGTAAACTGACCATTTTTATTCTTCTCCTAACCATACTGCCAAGCCATTTCCCCAAAAACAAAAGAGCCGATATTCCATCTTTGTAACGGATTATCGGCTCTGCGTCTTTGCGTCTGGCTCTTTGATAATTGATATTATTAATTGTTCTACATTGATTAAAGTTTCCTGCCTGCACTTCGGGCAAAACAAAGGAAAATGCAAAAGTACAGTGTCTTCTCGGATTTTTATTCGTGTTTTGCTCTTACAAACAGGACATAGTATCCACTTATCATTTTCCATCAAATTCCCCCATATCTAGAGAATTATTATTTCGCTCGGAATCCTGCTCAAATGAAAACTTTAAGCATCGTCCAAAGTAGTCCAGTACAGATATAAATTCTGCAGAATATCGTTTTAAAGTTTCTTCCATAGCATAACTCTCTGCCCGATAAACCGCATCCAGCAATTGCTTTGCGTGAATCTTTCCACTTTCTGTAAGGCATATCTGCATTTCACGCCGCTTTCCGGGAATGGGAGTTAATGTAAGATAACCCGCCGTTTCACATTTCTTAGTAACCGTGTTAAGCGTAGTAGGCGGAAAACCCCATTCATCACAGATTTGTTTTTGCGAATGCGGCTTACCATCATCAAGCGCATACATAAGCCATAATTCCGTAGACTGTCTGCCAATTTTCGGTGTATTAGCAGTATAGGTTTTACTAAGATTATTTATCGTGACCATAAGCTGTCTGACAGTTTCATGTGATTTATCCATTCTTTACCTCCATTATTTTATATTCGACTTCGGATTCTATCTTAATACGAAATCGAATTTTTTGTCAATCCACTAAATATATTTTTTTCATAAAAGGGAAGAATTTGTTATAGGAATGTCAATTTTATATGATCTTCCACTTTTTTTGTTGTAACATCTACTAAGAAATAGTCATATTCTCTTTGACAGACTCTTTGCAAGTTGTCATTTTCCTAAAACGCATCAATCACTTTGCGACACTTCTCCCTTTCTTCCTCTGTGATATATACCTTTTTTTCATGCCCATTTACCTCTATCCTTTCAAATCGTGGAATATCGTTTTCAGTTCCTTCAATGCTTCTAAACCACATATTTGAAATGCTACATACACCATTTTGTACGGAATAGAGGTATGACTGTCTGCATTTATTAGTGTGTTACTTTACGACACCTGCGCATTTCAAAAGGGCCTGTAATTCCTGCCGTTCCTCGTCCACAAGGTTTGTCACAAAAAACAGGGCTATGGTAATCCCAGACATGGAGAGGACAAGTCCTATTGCTACCCGGCCAAACAGCCGCTTTACCGATAGGTTTTGAAACTTCATTTCGCCTCGCCTCCCGTCCACTGATAGCCCATGCCGTAAACGGTCTTGATGTAGGGCGTGCCGCCGTCGGATTCAATCTTGCTGCGAATCCGGCTGATGGAGGTTGTCAGGGTGTGTTCATCCACAAACTTCTCGTCTATATCCCACAGCTTTTCCAAAAGCTGCCCACGGGTCAGCACTTGCCGGGGATTTTTACGGAACAGGTTCAGCATTTTGTATTCCATCGGGGATAGGGTCAGGGGCTTGCCGTTTAAGGTAGCCGTCTGCGGTCAGGTTATAGACCAACATCTTATTCAAAAAACTGTCGTCCTCGACAATTAAAATCTGCTTCATATCCTCACTTCCTTTGCTGATTCCAATCAGTTCTTTCTGTCCTGTTCATTTCATGTTATAATTTGTTACAGGTTTTTCTTTCCCTTATTTTTGCCCCTATGAGGGTTCGTTGATCGCCTATATTGAAGCTGGAAAAAATGAAATTTTGAAAAAGGTCGAACCATGTTCTTTAATGTGCTACACCTGTTCGGGATTTAATGATGGTGTAATTTGTGAGTCGGCTAAAGCATTATTGAAAATTATGTGTAATAGGAATAAGTTGGCAGTTATAGCAAGAGCAGAAGCTGAAAAAAGGTATAACGGAAAATTGAATAATTGCGCACCAAATATACAGAATATCGTTGCACTATTCCCAAAGTGGTCTGTGGACGAGGCTAATGGGCTTTGGTGTGCGGCATTTGTATATCATTGCGTCATATTAGCGGGATTCGAAATTCCTGTTCGTCCGAAAGAATCTTCCTGCTCCCTTGCAGGTTGTGTGGCTTGGGAAGAGTGGGCGCAGGCAGATACCCGTATTGAGTGCCATAGTGGGAATGACAACGTTTTTCAGCCTACGGCTGGGGATATTGTTCTTTTTGATAGGGTATTCAACAACACGGATCATGACCATATGGGCATTGTACTCGAAAATTATGATGATTATATCATAACTGCAGAGGGAAATGTTGAAAATGTTTCTCGTATTTTAGAACGTAAAAAGAACAGTCATATTCGTGCGTATATTCGTATTCCCGATAATTTTTCGTATTAAGACAATTTCCGTGTTGACCTCCTATTACATAAGATGGGAGGTTGTTCCTTTTTATGGTTATCCGTTTCCCCTTAAGATACAGGCTGAGATCTCGTATTACTACGAGGTCTTCACATAATAACCTGATATCTTCTGCTTCTTTACCATACATGGGTATTGGCACAGGAGCTGTTTCATGATACTTGCCATGTAATATAATCTTGCTATAATTAAAGAAATACTTACGGGAGAAGGTGGTAAGACTGAATCGTTTTTATGCAAAAAGAGGTGACTCGAAGTTTTGGGCAGTCGTTTCCCTGATGGGTTTCGCGGTTGGTATGCTTGCCCTGATGGGGCTTATAGTCGAACTGCTTTCTCTGGTGGGATGGCTCGGCAGCAGGGGAGGCAATCATTATGAACGCGAAAATACAGCGTTTCATGCGCTGCCCGCAGAACCGTATATCCCAAGGGATTCCCTGAAAAATACTGTGATTGAAGACAACAGTCCCTATGCAGAGGATGAATCTCTTTCGCTGTATCGGTATGCATCCCGCTTTTATCAGGATCAGCGGTTAACCCAGGAGGCGGAGTATGATGCACAGGGCGGACGTACCCTCCTGCATACGCTGAAATATGATACGGCAGGAAATGTGCTGACAGAACAGATTGCAGATGAGACGGGTGCGGCGCAGGCATACCGCCATATTTATGAATACGATGATCTGGGTCGTATGGTACATGAGGAAATTTATCGGGACGAAGATCTGATGGAACGGCATTATTTCCGATATTTGTATTCTTCTTACGAGTATGGCGGGTCTGACAATGCGTTTAACAGGGATATCGGATATGCGGGCGTCAGCTACTCTTATCTGAATGATCAGATAGATGGAGGAATTTCCAATTACTGTGCCAGCCGTACTGAATTTCTGACAGACGGGGAGGATAATCCGCTTTGTATTATTAAGTTAAATTCCCTGAATCAGGACACCCCTGGGGAGGTTTGGAAATTGCAGTGGCAAAAGCAGGGAGACCGGCTGCTAAACCGTGTGCAGTATTATAAGAACAGCTGGGAAAAGCATTACAACGATACCGATGACTGGTATTTACACACAGAACATGCTGATGAAGAACAGTTTAACCTGTATGAATGTTCAGAAATGGCGGGGAAAAGGCTGGTTTTGCAGTTGAATTACAACAACAAATCCAGATATCTTTTGAAAAACTCTTTTTACCGGGCCCGGTATGACGGCGACAGGCTTTTGTGGCAGATGGATTATCTGGAAGGCAGGCTTGTTTATTACAGCGCGTGCCTCTATGACGAGGAGGGACGCTTACAGGAGGCGGTGGAATACGATGTCCAGGGAGAGGAAGAGCCGTTGGCTTTATTTCACCGATATGAGTATCCCGAACCGGACAGGGAAGAGCAGTATATCTACGTCATACAGGGGGAGGAGTTTAGTCAGGAACTTGGAGAGAACAGTGCGGTTAAGCTTGTATTTTCCGCAGATGGTATTTTGTCATCGCTAAAAATGACAAATATGTCGGAAAATGGATCGGAAATCTATGAGTTTGCTGCGTCGGGAGAAAATACCGGGCAGCTTAAGCAGATGTGCCGGGGCACAGACGTAACAGAAGGAGAAAGAGCAGTCCTGAAAAAACTGGAAAGGGAGGCAAAGCGTCTCGGTTTTCATGTGGGAGAGGATCTGGAAAGCAACACAGAAGGGAGTGTGGAATAGATGGCGGTGATCGGAATTGACTTGGGAACCACAAACAGTCTTGCGGGCGTCTGGAGAAACGGGAGAATCGAACTGATCCCCAATACCTTTGGAGAGTATTTAACGCCTTCGGTGGTAAGTTTCGGGGAGGATGGGGAAATCCTTGTGGGCAAGGTGGCGAAGGAACGCCTGATCACGGCTCCTGCCGTTTCTTTTGCCGAGTTCAAGCGGAACATGGGTACCAGTTATCAGTATTTCGGCAACGGGAAATATTATACGGCGGAGGATCTCTCTTCCTTTGTGCTGCGCAGGCTCAGGGAGGATGCGGAGGCTTATCTGGGGGAGCCGGTGACAGAGGCAGTAATCAGTGTCCCGGCCTATTTTAATGACGATAAGCGCTGTGCCACCAAAAATGCGGGAAAACTGGCAGGGCTTACTGTGGAGCGGCTGATTAACGAACCTTCGGCGGTGGCTTTAAAGCATCATATGGGTGTGGAGGACGCGGAGACTTTTATTATTTTTGACTTCGGCGGCGGTACGTTGGACGTATCTTTGGTGGACGCTTTTGACAATATGGTGGAGATTCAGGCGGTGTCGGGAGACAATAATCTGGGCGGCAAAGATTTTAACGAGCTGATTGCAGAGGACTTTTATCGGGAAAATCATTTGGATAAGGCGATGGTTACCGGGGAGGAGCAGGGTATCATTTTAAAGGAAGCGGAGGCGCTCAAATGGGAGCTTTCCAGGCAGGATGAGGCCGAAAGAACGGTGTACATCCGGAATCAGGAATATCGGATGCGGATGACGAACCAGCACTTAATTCACATCGGAAAGGAACTGTTTAAGCGCATGTCCATGCCCATCAGGCGGGTGATTAACGACAGCGGCATGAGCATGGAGGAGATCGATAAGCTGATTCTGGTGGGCGGATCTTCTAAAATGCCGGTTGTGTCGCAGTATCTGAAAACGCTGTTGGATATTCCTGTGGTGTTAGATGGGAGTCCTGATGAGAGCATAGCGGCGGGCGTGGGAATTGCGGCGGCGATCAAGGAGCGCGCCGGGGATGTGAAGGATATGATCCTGGCGGATATCTGCCCCTTTTCTCTGGGAACGGAGATTTATGACGGCAGTTTTTCACCCATCATTGAAAGAAATGACACCCTGCCCTGCAGCCGTACCCGAGAGTATGTGACGGTGGAGGATTATCAGTCGGAGATGACCTTTCCGATCTACCAGGGGGATAATATGGTGGCCAGGGAAAATCTGCTGCTTGGCACCATGTCGGTGACGGAACTGCCGTTGGAGCCGAAAGGGAAGGTCAGCGCGCGCGTCACATTCATGTATGATATCAACGGCATACTGGATATCAGGATTGTGAGCGGTGAGCAGGCCCTGCACAGGGTCATTATGAATAAGAAGATGGGCTTGAGCGAGGCGGAGCTGGAGGCGCGGCTTGAGGAGCTTCGGAAGATGACGCTCAGCTCAGTAGAGGATGAAAATGTCCGTTATCTGCTGGAGCGTGCCAACCGTCTGTATCAGGAGTGCACGCCGTCGGTGCGGGAGTATCTGGCGGCACAGATTTCCCGGTTCCGCCAGATTCTTTCCTGCGAAGTTAATGCGCGGGCAAGACGGGAGGCCTGCGTACAGCTTGCCGTATATCTGGAGGCGGTTGAGCGGAACAAGTTCGATTTTGACGGATTTGACGAATCCTTTTTTCGGGATGACCGCGAAGATGAGGATGAGGATGTATGAATATATGGGAGATACTCGGCATCCCGCCGACAGAAGATATCGGAAAAATTAAATCGGCTTACGCGGGACAGGCAAAGCTGTATCATCCGGAAGAGCATCCGGAGGAATTTAAGACTTTACAGAGCGCGTATAAAATAGCGGTTAAGCTGGCAAAGAGCAAAAGAGAGGGGGTGCCTTTAACCTATCTGCCATCCGGGCAGCCGACGGAGACGAATGGACAGCCGGTGGAAACGTCCGGGCAGCCGATGCATGGACAATCGATGGAAACGCCTGGGGATATGCCGGAGAGCGAGAAGGATTCTGCGTTGGCGGAGATGGAGGCTGACATTTCCCAGAGGGAGCCGGAAAGTAGAAAGGAGACGGAGGAATCGGTCTTTGATTTCAGCGGCGTAGACGCTTACGGGGACAGGGAGCA
The DNA here is from genome assembly GCA_947037115.1 of uncultured Lachnospiraceae bacterium. GTDB lineage: Bacteria > Bacillota > Clostridia > Lachnospirales > Lachnospiraceae > UBA3282. Next base: position 3,850 of record CAMQTN010000104.1, on the reverse strand, counting down.
TTTTCTCAGACAGTTTTCATTGCTGGCGAAAAATCCTTACCTGCGAAACAGGGTGGAGGTTTGGGATTATTTTCTGCATCAGAATGCTTTTGCATATTTGTTTTCCAACGATGGTTTCCGTCAGGAACTGGTGCGGACCATATGCAGCCTGTCCGGATGGCGGCGAAAAACAGTCTTATATCTGGAACGGTTCCTGTCTGCGTTTCACACGCAGGAGAATCGGCCAAAGGACGGACAGTGGGAGACGGATTGCCGGGCTTTTCGGCTGAAAAAACTGCCAAAACTATGGCTGCCTGCTTTCTGTACAGACCGGTTTATCCGAAAAGACGGCAGAAACTTCCACAGGCATCTTCGCAGAAGAGTCTGCCAAATGGCAGGGAGGGAAATTGATCTGGACGTACAGCTTGATCTGGTCAGATACATAAAGCTCTATCTGCCTTATGCGGAGGCAAACGAGGCGTATATTGACCAGCTGTACAGGGGCTGGCGGTTTGAACAGAGTATGGTATTTGCCGGGATTGTGGCCGTGTGCTTTTTTGCGGTGGTGGCGGAGATCAGTTTTTTGCAGTCAGGAAGGGAAGCGGAAGTCCAGATGGACTATCTGATGCGGCTTTACGGCCCGGAAGCCGAAAGCCTTTCCGGGGAGGAGAAGAAGACCCTGCGCAGGGACTATAACGACTATTGGAGATATGCGGAAGAGGCCATAGACGACGTGTTGGAGCGGTATGAGAATTGGGAGGAGAAATAGTTTTGGAAGGGAAAATTGGATGTAATATAAAAATTGCGCTGTTGCAGATTGCGCCCTGTAAAACCTTGGAAGAAAATCTCAAAAAGGGGGTAAGCTATTGCAGAAGAGCCAAAGAAAGAGGCGCTGATATTGCATTGTTTCCTGAAATGTGGAGCAATGGGTATAATATTTATGACCGTCCTGTGAATGAATGGAAGAAAGAAGCGATTTCTGTCGACAGCAATTTTGTTAATACTTTTGGCGGCCTTGCGAAAGAACTCAATATGGCGATCGGTATCACAATGCTTGAGGAATACGAAAATGCGCCCCGCAATTCATTTATTCTTTTTGACAGATTTGGCGAGCAAAAATTTGTATATGCGAAAGTTCATACCTGCGACTTCAGTGTAGAACAAAATTTAACTCCCGGGGAGGATTTTTATGTCACGGCGCTTAATACAGCATGTGGCGAGGTAAAGGTCGGCGCCATGATTTGTTTTGACAGGGAGTTCCCTGAAAGCGCAAGAGTTTTAATGCTGAAAGGCGCCGAGCTGATTCTCGTCCCGAATGCCTGTCCCATGGAAATAAACCGTCTTTCACAGCTTCGAGCCAGAGCTTATGAAAATATGACGGCTATTGCTACCTGTAATTATCCGGAAACAGTGCCTGACTGTAATGGCGGTTCCAGTGTTTTTGACGGCGTGGCCTATCTGCCTGAACTGGAAAATTCACGGGACACCTGTATTTTGCAGGCTGATGGGCAGGAAGGGATTTACATGGCGGAACTTGATTTGGAACAGCTTCGCAATTACCGTAAAAGAGAAGTACACGGAAATGCATACAGGCATCCGAGAAAATATGGTCTTTTGACAGACACAAAAATTCAGGAGCCTTTTGTCAGAAGTGACTATCGGCAGTAGGCGTCAGCCCTTCAAATAAGCAATTGCGATTATTTTAATTATGGAATATAATGACATAATAGAAACAGCACCTATTTGGAAAGGAAGCGGCGGGATGAAAAAAATTATTGTGACGGGCTGTAACGGACAGCTGGGACGGGCCGTTAATCTGGAATATGCGGGCAGCACAGAATATGAACTGATCAACACGGATGTGGGCGAGCTGGATATCACGAGGGTAGACGACGTGATGAAATTTGTGGGGGATATCAAACCCTATGCGATCATTAACTGCGCGGCATACACGGCGGTGGAGGCCTGCGAAAAGGAGGAGGATCTTGCTTTTCGTATCAATGCTGTCGGTGCGCGGAACTTAAGTATTGCCGCCAACGAGACGGGTGCGAAGCTGATGCATATTTCCACGGATTATGTGTTTGACGGCAACGGCACAAGACCTTATAAGGAAACCGACCCGACAGGGCCTCAGGGAGCCTACGGCAGGACGAAGCTTGCGGGGGAAGAGTTTGTGAAGGAGTTTTCCGACAGGCATTTTATTCTGCGCACTGCGTGGCTGTATGGCGATGGCAGGAATTTTGTGAAAACCATGCTCAAACTCAGTGAGACCCATGATAAAGTGCGGGTTGTGCGGGATCAGGTGGGTTCTCCCACCAGCGCGGCTGAGCTTGCGAAGGCTGTAGCTTATCTGCTTCCTACGGAAAACTATGGCTTGTTCCATGCTACCTGTGAAGGGGACTGCAGCTGGGCACAGTTTACGGAAGAAATTTTCAGACTGGCGGGAAAAAAGACGGTGGTGGAAGCGATCACTTCCGAGGAGTACGGTGCGGCGGTGAAGAGGCCTGCATATTCGATCCTTGATAATTATATGTTCCGCATGACATCAGATTTTATGTTTGCGGATTGGCATGACGCGATTGCGGTATACTTGAAAGAGGAAAACTAAAGAGGCAGTCCTGTTTTTCTTTACAGGCGTTGCTTTTTATGAGAAACTATACGGTAATGATAAATCTAAACCATGCAGAAAGGATATTACTATGCAGAAAACAGCTCTTATTACGGGAATTACGGGACAGGACGGCTCCTATCTGGCGGAACTCCTGCTGGAAAAAGGGTACGAGGTACACGGCCTGATCCGCAGACACAGCATTGCGAACACGGGAAGAATCGATCACCTGATCAACTCTGATTATCATAAAGTAAAGTTTTTTCTGCACTATGCAGATACGACGGATTCCAGCAATTTAATGCGGCTGATTGCGGAGATCCGCCCGACGGAAGTCTACAATCTGGCGGCACAGTCCCATGTGGGCGTGTCCTTCGAGGTGCCTGAGTACACGGCGGAGGCGACGGGCGTGAGCACGCTGAAACTTCTTGAGGCGATTCGTGTCAACGGCGGGACATGCAGGTATTATCAGGCGTCCACCTCAGAGCTTTTCGGCGGCATCCCGGAGACGGCGCCTCAGAGCGAGAAGACGCCCTTCTATCCGAAGAGCCCTTACGGAGTGGCAAAGCTCTATTCCTATTGGATTACGGTAAATTACAGAGAGTCTTACAATCTGTTTGCCTGCAACGGCATTCTGTTTAACCACGAATCACCCAGAAGAGGCGAGAATTTTGTGACCAGAAAGATTACACTTGCCATCGCGAATATTGTGGCGGGCAAGCAGGAAAAACTGTCTCTGGGAAATATGAATGCGAAGAGAGACTGGGGCTTTGCAGGTGATTATGTGGAAGGCATGTGGCTGATGCTGCAGCAGGATAAGCCGGATGACTATGTGCTTGCGACAAACGAGACGCATACGGTCAGAGAGTTCGTGGAGGAGGCGTTTGGCGAGCTTGGCATCAGGATCCGCTGGGAAGGAAGCGGTGTAAACGAGAAAGGATATGACGCGGAGAGCGGACGTCTTCTGGTGGACGTCAATCCAGAATTTTACCGTCCGGCCGAGGTGGAATTTTTGTGGGGCAACTGCGCGAAAGCGGAGAAAGAACTCGGCTGGAAGCGGAAAGTAGACTTTAAAAATCTGGTATCAATGATGATGGATGCGGATTTGAGAGAGATTGCGGGGATGAGCTGCGAGGAATATAAGAAGCAGGAAAAGGCGTAACGCAAGGAACGCCGGACATTTGCGAAAGCGATAAGTGACAGTATGGTGTCAGTAATTCCTGTCTCTTATACACATCTCCGAGCCCACGAGACTAGCGCTCA
>CAMQTN010000103.1 GCA_947037115.1 uncultured Lachnospiraceae bacterium | reverse complement strand
AAGTAGGTATTATCGGTGCAGGAACCATGGGTTCCGGTATTGCACAGGCATTTGCCATGACAGACGGTTACGAGGTTTGCCTCTGCGATATCAAAGAGGAGTACGCTGAAGGCGGTAAGGCAAAGATCCAGAAGAATATGAACTTCCTTGTGGGCAAGGAGAAGATCACACAGGAGAAGGCTGACGAGATTATGGGCAAAATTACCACAGGTCTTAACGGCATCTGTACAGACTGTGATCTGATTGTAGAGGTTGCTCTGGAGAAGATGGAGATTAAGCAGGCGATCTTTAAGGAGCTGATGGGCATCGTGAAGAAGGACTGCATGTTCGCAAGCAACACTTCCTCCCTTTCCATCACTAAGATCGGTGAGGGTCTGGACAGACCCATGATCGGTATGCACTTCTTCAATCCGGCTGACAGAATGAAGCTGGTTGAGGTGATCAGAGGTGAGAACACACCGCAGGATATGGTAGACAAGATCACAAAGATCGCAGAGGAGATCGGCAAGACGCCTGTACAGGTGAAAGAGGCTCCCGGTTTCGTGGTAAACAGAATCCTGATTCCGATGATCAATGAAGCAATCGGCGTGCTGGATGCAGGTACTGCTTCCGCAGAGGATATCGATGTGGCTATGCAGCTCGGTGCGTCCCACCCCATGGGACCGCTGCACCTTGGCGACCTGATCGGACTGGATATCTGCCTTGCTATCATGGAAGTGCTCTACAATGAGACCAAAGATGAGAAGTATGCGCCTCAGCCTCTTCTTAAGAAGATGGTGGAGGAGAAAAAACTCGGCAGAAAGACAGGCGTTGGTTTCTTCGATTATTCGAAATAAGCAGACTGAGAACAGCCAAAGGAAAGATTCAGACTGCTTGCAGGCACGAATCGTTTCTTTGTGCTGCTTGAGGGAGCAACAGCGCCCCGAGTATGCTTATCTCATGATAAAGAAGTATAAAATAAAACATGGAGGAATAAAAAATCATGGATTTTACTTTAAGCAAAGAACATGAAATGGCGAGAGCTCTGTTCAGAGAGTTCGCTGAAAAAGAAGTAAAACCTCTCGCTCAGGAAGTGGACGAGACAGAGGTTTTCCCGAGAGAGACTGTCGAGAAGATGGCTAAGTTAGGCTTTCTCGGAATTCCTGTTCCCAAGGAGTATGGCGGACAGGGCTGTGATCCTCTTACATATGCTATGTGTGTGGAGGAACTCTCCAAAGTGTGCGGCACGACAGGTGTTATTGTATCCGCGCATACATCTCTGTGCTGTGATCCGATCATGACCTACGGTACGGAAGAGCAGAAACAGAAATATCTGGTGCCCCTTGCAAAAGGTGAGAAGCTGGGCGCGTTCGGCCTGACAGAGCCCGGCGCCGGTACAGATGCACAGGGTCAGCAGACCAAGGCTGTGCTTGACGGCGACGAGTGGGTATTAAATGGTTCCAAGTGCTTCATTACCAACGGTAAAGAAGCTGACGTATATGTCATTTTTGCAATCACAGGAACGGTTGAAAAGCGTGGCCGCCTGCAGAAAGAGATTTCCGCATTTATTGTAGAGAAAGGCACACCCGGCTTTACCTTCGGTACGAAGGAGAAGAAGATGGGTATCCGCGGTTCTTCCACTTACGAGTTGATCTTCACAGACTGCCGTATTCCGAAGGACAATATGCTGGGTCAGCAGGGCAAGGGCTTCAACATTGCAATGCACACGTTGGACGGCGGCCGTATCGGTATCGCTTCCCAGGCGCTCGGTCTTGCAGAAGGCGCGTTGGAGAATACCGTCGCATATGTGAAGGAGAGAAAACAGTTCGGCAGAGCCATCGGCGCTTTCCAGAATACCCAGTTCCAGCTTGCCGACATGGCTACCAAGGTTGAGGCTGCCCAGCTGTTAGTTTACAAGGCTGCCATGGCTAAGGCGACACAGAAAGTATACTCTGTTGAGGCTGCCAAGGCGAAACTGTACGCTGCAGAGGTGGCTATGGAAGTGACCACAAAGGCAGTTCAGCTGCACGGCGGTTACGGCTATATCAGAGAGTACGACGTAGAGCGTATGATGCGTGACGCCAAGATCACGGAGATCTACGAGGGTACCAGTGAAGTGCAGAGAATGGTTATCTCCGGCGCACTGCTTAAGTAAGCCGACTTATAATTTGGATTGCGCAGATGTCCTGCTTGCAGGAACAGATGTGAAAGGCAGATTATATTGAGCGGTGCAGCGCAGCACCGCGAATCGAGTGTCGGCTTACGATAAGGAGTCGGCACAGACAATAAAATTATAGAAGGAGAAAATACAATGAAAATTGTGGTTTGTGTGAAACAGGTTCCTGATACCGCAGGCGGCGTTAAGTTTAATCCGGACGGAACTCTTGACAGAGGCGCTATGCTCACTATCATGAACCCTGACGATAAAGCAGGTCTGGAAGCGGCCCTCAGATTAAAGGATCAGTATGGTGCAGAGGTTACGGTTGTGACGATGGGTCTTCCGAAGGCGGAGGAAGTTCTTCGTGAGGCTATGGCAATGGGTGCAGATAAGGGTGTTCTGGTGACAGACAGAGTCCTTGGCGGCGCTGATACATGGGCTACCTCCACTACGCTTGCAGGCGCGATCAGAAATCTGGAATATGATTTGATTATCACAGGCCGTCAGGCGATCGACGGCGATACTGCACAGGTTGGCCCGCAGATTTCCGAGCATTTGGATATCCCCGTTATTTCTTATGCGCAGGATATCAAGATTGAGGGCGACAGCGTGGTTGTTGAGCGTCAGTATGAGGACAGATATCATGTGGTTAAGGCTAAAATGCCTTGCCTGATCACCGCGCTTTCCGAGCTGAATGAGCCTCGTTACATGACTCCCGGCGGCATTTTTGATGCATACAGGCAGGAAATCACCGTGTGGGGCAGAGCGGATCTTAAGGATGTTGACGACGCGAACTTAGGTCTTAAGGGTTCACCGACCAAGATTGCTAAGGCTTCCGACAAGGTGAGAAAGGGCGCCGGCGAGAAGGTTTCCCTTGATCCCGATGAGTCCGTAAGCTATATTGTTGACAAACTCAAAATCAAACATGTAATCTAACAACTGCAAAAGAAAAGCAAAGCACCGTCGCAGATAAACCATTCTGCGACTGGAGCAGACATTTGGTTTTCTTGCAGTGTTAGCGAACAAACGTCCGATGAAACCGGACAGAAAGCGCGAAAGCGCGGGTTTGTGAGTATAACAAAGAATACGCGTAAAACGAGTGCGCAGAAAGAGGTATAAAATGAATTTAGAAGAATACAAGGGTGTATATGTCTTTGCGCAGCAGGTGGATAATGAGATCAGCAGCATTGCATTTGAGCTGCTTGGCAAGGCAAAGGACCTGGCGAAGGACTTAAATACAGAAGTAACCGCGGTACTCATTGGTTCCGGGATTAAGGGACTGGCAGACCAGCTCGCTGAGTACGGCGCGGATAAGGTGATCGTTGTGGACGATCCCGAACTGAAGGAGTACAGAACGGAGCCTTATGCACATGCACTGTCATCCGTGATCAATAAGTATAAACCTGAGATCATGCTGGTGGGCGCTACGGCTATCGGAAGAGATCTGGGCCCGAGAGTGTCTGCAAGAGTAGCAACAGGTCTGACGGCTGACTGTACCGTTCTTGAGATCGGTGATTTCCCGCTTCAGGCTACACCTGGTCAGGAGCAGCTTCACAATCAGCTGCTGATGACCCGTCCGGCATTTGGCGGTAACACCATTGCTACCATCGCATGTCCTTACAACCGTCCTCAGATGGCGACAGTTCGTGCAGGTGTTATGCAGAAGATCACCCCCATCAAAGGTGCGAAGGCAAATGTAGAGGAGTTCAATCCCGGATTTACTCCTGACAATAAATACGTGGAGATCCTTGATATCGTGAAATCTGTGGCTGAAACCGTAGATATCATGGATGCAAAGATTCTGGTATCCGGCGGCCGTGGCGTTGGAAGCCCGGAGAATTTCAAGATCCTCGAGGATCTGGCAGAGGTGCTTGGCGGTACCGTAAGCTGCTCCCGTGCAGTGGTTGATTCCGGCTGGAAACCCAAGGATCTGCAGGTAGGACAGACCGGCAAGACCGTTCGTCCGAACGTGTATTTTGCAATCGGTATCTCCGGTGCAATCCAGCACGTGGCAGGTATGGAAGAGTCCGACATCATTGTTGCTATCAACAAAGACGCGGATGCGCCGATCTTCGATGTGGCTGACTACGGTGTTGTGGGCGACCTGAACAAGATCGTTCCCAAGCTGACAGAGGCTTTAAAGGCGGAGATCGCTGCAGCGAAGGCATAACCGGTTAGGCACAGCTCAATCACGGGACTGCTGTGCAGCCCCGGCAGGTTGACAGACACCTGATTTCGAGCGCTGATTTGTGGGCCCGGCAGGTTTTGAATGTAATTTGAATACCCGGATGTGTTTGCGAAAGCAGGCGCCTCCGGGTGTTTTTTTGACTTTCGGAGTTTTTGTTTTGTTTTCCATGAAGTTATGGTAAGATGGTATAAGACAAAGAGTTAAAGAGGGGAAAGAACATGGACACTTTCGGAACACAGCCGCCAATCCCGGTTAAAAAAACACTTGGCCCGCCGGCGCAGCTTTACCTGCCGCCCAGGGACAATAAAAAAAGGACGCTTATCATCGTGTCGTGCGTATGCGCTGTAATTTTGGCGGTGATTCTGGGAGGATGGATTTACCACATCCACTCCCCTGCCTACCGGGTGCAGAAGGGGCTCCTCAATCTCGCACGTGAGATGGAGGAGATGAAAAATCCGCTGGCCGAGAAGGCAGGTGTGCGGGCGGTCAGACATATGATGGCGGAGGAGGGGTTCTCTGCGGACACCAGACTGAACGTCACCTTTGACACGGGAATCAATTATCTGGGAGAGCTGACGCTCGGCATGGATACAGAGTGTGAAAAGGATGTCAGGGGGAAGGAAATGTCTGCCTCCACAACTTTAAGCCTGATGAATTATGAATTCGGGCATGTGGAGATTTACGGTGACAATGAGAATTTCTGCTTTTCGTTTCCTGAGTTCCTTCTGGAAGATCTGTACATAGAGAATGAGAACGTGCTGGAACAGTATAACCAGTCTATGTGGACGTTGGTATTTGGAGAAATGGAAGGGGACGATTTTTCCATTGACCTGTTTGCGGATCAATGGCTTTTTGCGGACGAGGAGGGAGTGGCCGGCGCGTTCCTTAAGGAATATGCACGGGAGCTTGCGGATTGCAGACGCCATATGAGCATAGAAAAGGCCGGGGTGGATCTCTACCGGGTCAGCTTTGACAATACCAGTTTCAATGAGCTTGTCAGGCAGGTGCTGTATGACTATGTGGATTTCACCGTGGCGGGCCGCGAGGAAGCCATGGGGATTCTGAGTTATTTTGATGTGATATCCAATGGAAAGGACGTCAGTTTTCTGTTTGAAATTGACAGGAAAAACCGGATTGAGAGCATTCGCATTGAAGAACCTCTTTTGCTGTGCAAGGGAAAAATGCAGATTTCGGGTGATATTTATTTTCTGGGCACAGGGCGCAGCATAGAGAAGATACAGGGAAAAGTTGATATCAAGAGGGAACGGGAGACGCAGACGCAGGAGTCCGAGCTCACCTGGCAGGTCATGCAGAGCCTGGAAGCAGACGATTATCAGATGGAGTCGAATATCAGATGCAGCATGACGCAAAATGGAGAAAAACAAAACGTGGGATTGGACATTGACCTAGGGTGTGACGGGAGAAAGAACAGCTTCGAGACGGAGGTTTCGTTCAAATCGCCGCTTGGTGCGCTTGAACTGACAGCGGAGGGCGGATTGTCCCACATTCAAGCAGGGGAAAGTTTTGATCTGGAACTTGACGAAGTTGTGCTTAGTCTGGACGAAGAGGAACTTCTTCTGATCCGGGGAGAGCTTGGTGTGGAGCCTCTTTCGCGTCGGGTAAAGCAGAATGTGAAGCCGAGGACGGCTTTCTTTGAACTGGACGAAGACGATCTGTATACATGGATGAATGATATGGTGGATGAGTATAGTTATCTGCTTGATGGGATGTCCTGGTAGCCCGGTGCAGGGACGATGGGAGGAGACATGGAAGGAAAGGAAAGGGAAATGGTCGAGGAGATCATGCGGCATCTGGATGCGGAATCCATGCAGGGAGTGTACCGCATGAGCGTCAATTTTGACGAGGACAGTGCAGAACCTAAGAATGTATCTCACGAATGCTGTAATATGTATGGAAGGCCGGCTTCGGAGACGGTGGGCCTTCTGGATATGTATACGGATATGAATGCGGGGGAGCCTGACAGATAAGCCGATGGCTGCAGCAGTTTGGAATGTCATCGGCCTGTCGAATTCCTACAGGCACGATCTGCCGCATAAATTTGGTTCGGCTGAACTGACAGAAAAACTTGCAGTCTCGGGGAAAAATGTGTATAATTACTGTTGTATGGTCAATTACATACTTCGACAAGGAGGAATTCGATAATGGGTATATTGTTATTGGGCGGTTTTTTGGTGGTAGTTATGATTCCGGTTGTGATTTCTGTGGTCTCTGCGGTGGTTTCCGGTATCGCTGCTGCAGTGGAAGATGGGGAAGACTGATCGGAGCTGTGGACTAAAAGTATATAATTGATGAGGTTGAACACAGATTTAGGGATAGGGCAAGATTCCACAGTGTGGGATTTTGCCCTTTTGAGACAGAGGAGGGAGCAGACGTGGAGTCCAAAAATTTTATCGAGCAGATCATAGATAAGGATCTGGCAGAGGGTGTTTATGACACCGTGCACACCAGGTTCCCGCCTGAGCCCAACGGTTATCTGCATATCGGACATGCCAAGAGCATACTGCTGAATTATGGACTGGCTTCCGAGTATGGCGGAAAATTTAATATGCGCTTTGACGACACGAACCCAACCAAGGAGAAGAGCGAGTTTGTGGAGTCTATCAAGGCGGATGTACAGTGGCTGGGAGCAGATTACGGGGATCGGCTTTTCTTTGCTTCCGATTACTTTGATCAGATGTACGAGGGTGCGCTCAAGCTGATTAAGAAGGGCAAGGCATATGTGTCGGACCTGACAGCGGAGCAGATGCGGGAATACCGCGGTACGCTGACGGAACCGGGCAGGGATGATCCGAACAGGGACCGCAGTGTGGAGGAAAACCTGCAGCTGTTTGAGGAGATGAAGGAAGGCAGATATGCGGACGGGGAGAAAACCCTGCGCGCGAAGATCGACATGTCCTCCCCGAATATCAATATGCGGGATCCGATTTTATACCGTGTTGCGCATCTGCCGCACCAGAATACAGGAGATAAGTGGTGCATCTATCCGATGTACGATTATGCACATCCGATCGAGGATGCGATTGAGGGAATTACCCACTCCATCTGTACGCTGGAGTTTGAGGATCACAGACCGCTCTATAACTGGGTGGTGGCGGAACTGGAATATCCGCATCCGCCAAAGCAGATCGAGTTTGCGAAAATGTACCTGACCAATGTGGTTACAGGCAAGAGATATATTAAGAAGCTGGTGGAGGACGGTATCGTGGACGGTTGGGATGATCCCAGGCTGGTTTCCATCGCCGCTCTCAGGAGACGCGGTTTTACGCCGGAATCAATCAGGCTTTTTGTGGAGCTCTGCGGCGTATCCAAGGCAAATTCCTCTGCGGAGTATTCCATGCTGGAGTATTGTATCAGAGAGGATCTCAAGATGAAACGGCCGCGGATTATGGCAGTGACTGATCCGGTCAAGCTGGTGATAGACAATTATCCGGAAAATGAGACGGAGTGGCTGACCGTGGTCAACAATCCGGAGAATGAGTCGCTTGGCACGCGCGAAGTGCCCTTTAGCAAAGAGCTTTATATTGAGAGAGAGGATTTCATGGAGGAGCCTCCGAAGAAATATTTCAGACTTTTCCCCGGGAATGAGGTCCGTCTCATGGGAGCCTATTTCGTGAAGTGTGTCAGTTACGAGAAGGATGACGCAGGAAATGTGACGGTGGTACATTGTACTTACGACCCGGCTTCCAGGGGTGGCAACAGTCCGGATGGCCGTAAGGTAAAGGGGACGATCCACTGGGTATCCGCAGCGGAGTCTGTGAAAGCCGAGATCAGACTTTACGAGAATATCATTGATGAGGAAAAGGGCGTATATAATGAAGACGGAAGCCTGAATTTGAATCCCAATTCGCTGACTGTCATGAAGGAGTGCCGGATTGAGCCGTCAGTGAAGGATGCGGAGGCTTATGAGAGCTTTCAGTTTGTACGGCAGGGGTTCTTCTGCGTGGATTGCAGGGATTCCAGGCCGGGAAATCTTGTTTTTAACAGAATTGTATCCCTTAAGAGCTCCTATGTATTGCCGAAAAAGGAGAATTGAGGTAGAATATAATAGTCGTAGTAGAAAAACAAGCGACGCGAAGCGGCATTTGTTTTTCTTGCGACATTAGCGAGAAAGCGTTTGACGGAGTCAAACAGGAAGTGCGCAAGCACAGGCTTTCGAGTGCAGGGGACAGCCCGTGAGCGAGATGGAATGAAGCGAAATCGAGCTGCACTGCGGCAGAAAAGACTTGTTTTTCTTTCGAGTGCAGGAGCAGCCCGTGAGTTGAGCAGCACAGTGGGATGAGTAAGCATAATCAATTTAAAATATAACTTGGGGAGGATAAGGAAATGGCAGGACTGTTGTCGGGGTTAGAGCAGTTTGGATTGAGCAATTTGGAGAGCATGGATCTCTACGAGACGCCTAAGAAAGAAGGGGAAGGCGGAAACGCAGGCGGAGGAGAGGCGAAGCCCGCAGTGCATACGGTGCAGGAGCAGGACTTCCTCTTTGATAAATCGTTTACATGCCCTCTTTGTGACAGGGAGTTTAAGGCGAGAACCGTCAAGATCGGCAAGGCGAGGCTGGCGGGAAGCGACCTGGATCTCAGGCCGAGGTACGAGCAGATTGATATGTTAAAATATGATGTGATCATGTGTCCGTCCTGCGGTTATGCGTCGCTGAGCAGATTTTTTAAATATCTGACTTCTCCGCAGGCAAAGAACATCCAGAAGGCGATTTCTGCAAACTTCAAGCCACAGAAGGAGAACGCGGAGATCTACACTTATGAGGAGGCGCTGGAACGCTATAAGATGGCTCTCGCAAACGCCATTGTCAAACAGACGAAGGCCAGCGAGAAGGCTTACATCTGTCTGAAGACGGCGTGGCTTCTGAGGGGGCAGGCAGAACATCTGAATCCGGAGGAGGAAGGCTACGAGGAGAAGAAGAAAAAGTGTCAGGAGGAGGAAGACGAGTTCCTCAGAAATGCACTGGAAGGATTTCTGGCGGCGAGACAGACAGAGAATTTTCCCATGTGCGGTATGGATGAACCCACGGTGGATTTCCTGATTGGAGTGACGGCGATGCGTTTTGAGCAGTATGATGTGGCAACCCGTCTGATTTCGGGACTGGTCGCATCCAAGACGGCGAATCCGCGCATGAGGGATAAGGCCAGGGATGTAAAGGAAATGATAATGAAGAAAATCAAGGAAAAGAACGCCGCAACCAGAAAATAGCGGCAGCCGGAAAATAGATGAGAGAATTACCGATTCACATTGAACTGGAACAAAAGAGCGGCAGGACATTATACGAGCAGATCTATGAGTATATCCGGGAGGAGATCAGGAAGGGAAATCTTTTGCAGGATGAGAGGCTTCCCTCCGCAAGATTTCTATCAGACTATCTTCAGGTTTCCAGAACGACAGTGGATATGGCTTACGGGCAGCTGGTCGCGGAGGGCTATCTCATTGCAAGGCCGAAAAGGGGATATTTTGTCGGTGATGTGAGAGAGCTGTATAACACCGGTATGTCGGATGTGCATGCGAAGAAAGAACTTGTGCAGAGGGAAGAGCGTCTGGGAGAACGGTATGATTTTTCCCCGAATGCGATTGATATGAGCCAGTTTCCCTTTGCAACCTGGAAGAAAATTACAAAAAATATTATGGTGGACGCCAGAAGCCATTTGTTTGCGTTGGGAGAACCCCAGGGAGACATAGGGCTTCGCAGGACGATCTGCCGGTATCTGCATGGATCACGGGGAGTCATCTGTGATCCGGAGCAGATCATTGTCGGGGCAGGAAATGACTTCCTGCTTCTTTTATTGGAGAAGATACTTGGCCGCCATATTCATGTGGCAATGGAGAATCCGACTTATATCAGAGCTTATAAAATTTTCCGTTCTTTCGCATATCCGATCTCCCTGATTCCCATGGATGATAAGGGAATCAGGGTGGATAAACTGGAGGAGAGCGGCGCAAGGCTCGCCTATGTGATGCCGTCCCGCCAGTATCCCACGGGCATTTCCATGCCCATCGGGAGACGTATGGAACTTCTGCGTTGGGCGGACAAAGACCGGGAGCGATATCTGATCGAGGACGACTACGACAGTGAATTTCGTTATAAGGGAAAACCGTTACCCTCCCTGCAGGCGTCCGACAGACTGGGCCATGTGATTTACATCGGTACTTTTTCCAAGGCGATTGCGCCCGCTATCCGGGTCAGCTATATGGTGCTTCCCTATCCGCTTTTGGAGAGATACCGCAGGGAATGCGGCTTTTTCTCTTCTACGGTTTCCAGAATCGACCAGACAATCTTAAATGAATTTATCAGCGACGGATATTTTGAGCGGTATCTGAACAAAATGCGTAAATTATACCGCACGAAACATGATCTTCTGCTCGGAGAATTGAGGGGCCTTGAGGAGCGCTTTACCGTGAGCGGGGAGAATGCCGGACTACATGTTCTGCTCACGGATAAGAGGGGCAGGAGCGAGACGGCTCTGGAGCAGGCGGCAGCAGAAGCAGATGTGAAAGTTTATGGTATGGGAGCATTTTACATGGAAGAAGTGCAGGGTATACCCGCAACGATCATTCTTGGATACGGCGGATTGTCGCCGGAGGAGATAGGCGAAGGAATTTCCGTATTAAAAAAAGTCTGGTGTTGAAACCGGACTTTTTGTTTTGGGAGATTGGAACCTGTATTTTTACTAACGGTAGGTAAGTTTTTTCATCATATCAAAATAGGAGCAGGTCTCATTGTAGAGGAGCTCCGGCTGGAAGGAGGCGTCCTGGAAGCGGGCGTCCATCAGCCCGTCTATCGTGTAAGTGAGTATATGATCCAGCTTTTCGTAGTCGACCTCCTCACGAAACAGGGAGCGGTCGCTCTGGTTTTTGAGGACGGCCTGAATATCGGCCAGTACATTTTTCTGACGCTCGATGGCCATAAGCGCTTCGTTTACATCCTCAAAATGACATCGATCCAAAAACTGCTGCATATAGGGATAATTTTTGAGCACCTGCATTTTGGCATACTCCATCTGCCTGCGGATTTCAAAATAATCCTGCTCTGTGGAGGAAACCCCGCCTGTGATCTCCAGCTTCATAAAACGGACGCTGTATTCAAAGAGGAAACTGTAAAGGCCGAGTTTGCTCCCGAAATAATGGAATAAGAGTCCTTTGCTGATACTGGCCTCACTTACAATATCGTCTGTACTGGCATGCTTATAGCCGCCAATCGAGAATACTTTCAAAGCGGCGTTGATCATGCGGTCCTGTTTTTCTTTTTTCAAGTCAAAAAATTTTTCGTTCATAAATTCCCCTATTCTGCATAAATTGACTTTTTGGGTCGAATTTAACTATAACACAATGCCGGAAGGGATTCAATGTTATGTGTCAAACTAGTTAAAAGAAAATTCCCAGATACAAGATGTAGTGGTTAAGTGGGAAATATTTGTAAATTTTTTTCTTTTTTTATACATATTCTCTTTTCATTTTTGCAAAATAGTATTAGTATAATATTGATAGGGATTGAGACGGTGAAAGGAGAACACTGATGGCGAAAAAATTTGGAAGGTTATTGATGGTGACAGCGGCTCTTGGCGCCGTAGCGGGAGGGGTATATTACTACCTGAAAGACAGAAATGCGTTGATGGACGACGATTTCGACGACGATGATGATTTTGATAACTTTGAAGACGATCTGGATGAGACAGAGAACGACCGCAACTATGTGGATCTGGAGCTTGGCAAGACAGAGGAAGGCGTGAAAGAGGAGATTAAGGAAGAATTCAAGGAAGGCATTCAGGCGGCGAAAACCGAGGCGGCGGATAAGGTTGTCGGAAGTGTGAAGAAAGTGGAAGAGTTCTTCGATGACGATGACAGCGACGGGTCTATGGATGCGATGTAACCGTCGCAGACTCGGCAGTCTGCGACCAAAGAATTGCTTCGCAATTCTTTCCTGAATGATTCTGGTTGTGGCATCAGAGAAAACAAACGCCCGGCGAAGGCGGGCAGAAAGCGCGTTAGCGCGGGTTTGTGAGTTGGGTTGTGGCATCAGAGAAAACAAACGCCCGGCGAAGGCGGGCAGTAAGCGCGATAGCGCGGGTTTGTGAGTTGGGTTGTGGCATCAGAGAAAACAAACGCCCGGCGAA
>CAMQTN010000102.1 GCA_947037115.1 uncultured Lachnospiraceae bacterium | reverse complement strand
CGTCGGGAGCGTCAGATGTTTATAAGAGACAGATATTATAATAATGTGTAGTGTAGAAGGAGGTGAAAAGATGGGACAGGGAATTATGTTGTCCGGAGCGGCGGATATCGATTTTATGATTCACGGTGTCTTTCCTTATGAACTCTTTGGCCAGACAGTGTGGATCACGACCACCCATGTGTGTGTTCTGATTGTTATGCTGGTGATTGTGGGTTTCTGTATTGCAGCGAACCGCGTCATCAAACGCGCTTCGGATGTTCCGGGGACTTTCCAGAATATTGTCGAGATGGTAGTGGAGATGCTTGACAAGATGGTTGGCGGCGTTATGGGTAAATTCAGCCCGCAATTCCGTAACTACATAAGCACGATCTTCATATTTATCCTGCTCTCCAATATTTCGGGATTGTTTGGACTGCGGCCGCCCACGGCGGACTACGGCGTGACATTGCCTATGGGTCTCATGACATTTGCGCTGATCCACTTTAACAAGTTCAGGTATCAGAAAGTAAAAGGTGTGATTGCGGGCTTGTGTGATCCGTGGCCGATCTGGGCGCCGATCAATGTGATCGGTGATGTGGCGGTGCCGATCTCGTTGTCGCTGCGTTTGTTTGCAAACGTTTTGTCCGGCACGGTTATGATGGCTCTGGTGTATGCGCTTTTGTCAAAGATCGCAATTATCTGGCCGGCGGCTCTCCATGTGTATTTCGATTTGTTCTCGGGAGCGATCCAGACATACGTGTTCTGTATGTTGACTATGACATATGTAACGGATGCCTGTACCACAGAGTAAGAAACTGTAAACCACGAATAAGCAGGTTTAAAATGCCGCGCTTTTTTCAATCGCGCTGCACGTCATAAATCGCCACAGCCAGTTTCGTATGCAGGAATGCATCCTGCCTGTGCCGTTTTCTGATTCTGTTTATTCGCGCACATAAAAGGAGGAAATGAAAAATGGGAGAATTTAACAACAATTTTATCTTAGGATGTTCAGCGATCGGCGCAGGACTTGCGGTTATCGCTGGTATTGGACCTGGTGTAGGTCAGGGTATTGCGGCAGGTCATGCTGCGGCTGCAGTGGGCAGAAATCCGGGCGCTAAGTCTGATGTTACCTCTACCATGCTGCTTGGTCAGGCCGTTGCCGAGACCACAGGTCTGTATGGTCTGTTGATCGCGATGCTGCTGCTCTTCGTTAAACCGCTCCTTCCGTAATTACGTTACGGGTATCAAGCCATTCCAGAACCGCCTGAAGGCGGGCCTGATGCATGGCCACAATCAAAACGTTCTTACGGCCGGCGCAGTAAATGCGCAGACCTGTGATGAACAACGAAAGGAGGACTAACGCTTGAGTGCGACAGTTGCGGATTTAGTGCTGGCATCTGCGGAGATGGCGCCGAGGCTTTTCGACCTCGACTTACAGTTGATCGCGGATTCCGTGCTGATGATTATAGCTGTATTCTCGCTCTTTCTGATCGCTTCCCATTTCCTGTTCAATCCTGTGCGGGATATGATGGAAAAGCGGCAGGAGCGCATTAAAAATGAGCTCGACACGGCGGCGTCTGACATGGAAAATGCCAGGGCGCTGAAAGAAGAGTATGAGAAAAAGCTGAAAGAAGTGGACAAAGAGGCGGAAGCGATTCTTGCTGAGGCGAGAAAGAAAGCTTTGGCCAATGAGAATAAGATCGTGGCAGACGCGAAGGAGGAGGCAGCGAGGATTCTTGAGAGAGCCGGCGTAGAGGCTGAGCTTGAGAAGAAGAAGGCTGCTGACGAAGTAAAACGCGAGATGGTTGTGCTTGCATCCATGATGGCTGCCAAGGTTGTAAATGCGGCGATCGATACGACTGTACAGGACAGTCTGGTGGAAGAGACGCTTAAGGAAATAGGTGACAGCACATGGCTAAGCTGATTTCAAAGACATACGGTGACGCGTTGTTCGAACTTGCGGTTGAGGAAGGTAAGATAGACGTCCTGTTGGAGGAAATTGAACAGCTTCTGAAAATCCTTGCAGAGAATGAGGATTTTGGCAGACTGATGAATCATCCGAAAATCATTAAGGAAGAAAAGATCGAAGTTGCCAAAAGCGTGTTTGCGGGAAGGATATCCGAGGAGCTGCTTGGATTTCTCACTATCATTATCTCAAAAGACCGTTACAGGGAGATCGACGGGATTCTGACGTATTTTGTCGCTAAGGTTAAGGAGTACAAAGGAATAGGCATCGCCACGGTGACGACGGCCGTTCCGCTTAAAGATGACCAGTGTAAGGAAGTCGAGAAGAAATTACTTGACACCACAAAGTATAAATCGATGGAGATTAGTTACAGCGTGGACGCTTCCCTGATTGGGGGAATGGTTATCAGGATTGGCGACAGAGTCGTTGACAGCAGCATCAAAACAAAATTGAGTGAGCTGCAGAAGGATCTGATAAAGGTACAGATATAGCAGCCGCAGGAAAAAACAGGCGACGCAAAGCGGCATTTGTTTTTTCGCGGTATTAACGAGAAAGCGTTTGACGAAGTCAGACAGAGAGCGCGAAAGCGCGGGCTTTCGAGTCAAAAAAAGAAGAAAGGTGCGTATGATCCATGAATTTAAGACCAGAAGAGATCAGTTCAGTCATTAAGGATCAGATCAAGAGATATGCTTCCGAGCTGGAAGTATCCGAGGTGGGTACGGTTATTCAGGTGGCGGATGGTATCGCTCGTGTGCACGGACTTGAGAATGCAATGCAGGGTGAGCTTTTGGAGTTCCCCGGTGAAGTTTACGGTATGATCTTAAACCTTGAGGAAGATAACGTAGGTGCGGTTCTGTTTGGTAACCAGCACAATATCAACGAGGGCGATACCGTAAAAACCACAGGCCGCGTGGTAGAGGTGCCTGCGGGCGACTGCATGCTTGGACGTGTCGTAAATGCTCTGGGCCAGCCTATTGACGGCAAGGGTCCGATCCAGACTGACAAATATCGTAAGATTGAGAGAGTTGCATCCGGTGTTATCACAAGAAAATCTGTGGATACACCGTTACAGACAGGTATCAAGGCTATTGACTCCATGGTGCCCATCGGAAGAGGGCAGCGTGAGTTGATTATCGGTGACAGACAGACCGGTAAGACAGCGATTGCCATTGATACTATCATTAACCAGAAGGGGCAGGGTGTGAAATGTATCTATGTTGCCATAGGTCAGAAAGCATCTACTGTTGCCTCGATCGTGAAAACTTTGACAGAGTATGGCGCGATGGCGTACACTACCGTAGTTGCGGCGACAGCCAGTGAGACGGCGCCTTTACAGTACATTGCACCCTATTCAGGCTGTGCAATCGGTGAGGAGTGGATGGAGAACGGCGAGGACGTGCTTGTGGTTTATGATGACCTGAGCAAACAGGCCGCTGCATACCGTACACTCTCCCTGCTGCTCAAGAGGCCGCCGGGGCGTGAGGCGTATCCCGGTGATGTATTCTATCTGCATTCCAGACTGTTAGAGCGTGCGGCAAGAATGAGTGAAGAGTACGGCGGCGGTTCGCTGACAGCGCTCCCGATCATCGAGACGCAGGCAGGCGACGTATCCGCATACATACCTACCAATGTTATCTCCATTACAGACGGACAGATTTATCTGGAGACAGAGATGTTCAACTCCGGTTTCCGTCCGGCAGTAAACGCAGGTCTTTCCGTGTCCCGTGTGGGTGGCGCGGCGCAGATCAAGGCGATGAAGAAAATTGCAGCTCCCATTCGTACAGAGCTTGCGCAGTACAGAGAGCTTGCTGCTTTCTCCCAGTTCGGTTCGGAATTGGATGCCGACACAAAGGAAAAGCTGGCACAGGGTGAAAGAATCAAGGAAGTCCTGAAACAGCCGCAGTATAAGCCGATGCCGGTACAGTATCAGGTTATCATAATTTATGTGGTGACGAACAAGTACCTGCTCGATGTTCCGGTTGAGGATATCACCAGATTCGAGGCGGAATTCTTTGAATTCCTTGACACGAAATATCCTGAGGTGCCGAATGCAATCGCGCAGAACAAGGAAATTAACGACGAGACTGATGCGAAGCTTAAGAAAGCCATTGAAGAGTTTAAGGCGCAGTTTAAGTAGTCGATGTAGAAAGAAGAGGGTGACGCTATGGCCTCAATGAGAGACATTAAAAGGCGTAAAGGCAGTATTCAGAGTACACAGCAGATTACCAAAGCTATGAAACTCGTTTCTACCGTTAAACTGCAGAGGGCGAAACAGCGCGCAGAACAGTCGAAGGCATATTTTAACTGCATGTATGAAACAGTGACTTCCATGCTGGCTAAGACCGGCAGCCTGAATCATCCCTATCTGAAAAAGGGAGAGTCCGGGAAAAAGGCAGTCATCGTGATTACCTCCAACAGGGGTCTTGCAGGAGGCTACAACTCCAATGTAGTGAAGCTGATCACACAGGGCGACTTCAAGAAGGACGAATTGGAAATTTACGCCATCGGCAAGAAGGGCAAAGATGCATTGAACCGCTACGGGTATCATATTATGGAAGAGAACTCGGAGATTATCGAGGAGCCTTCTTATGTGGATGCTATGGCAATAAGCAATAAATTGCTGGAAGCCTACGCGTCGGGTGAGATCTGTGAAATTTACCTTGCATATACGGGCTTTAAGAATACCGTGGTACATGTGCCGACTTTGTTAAAGCTGCTTCCGGTAGAAGCTTCAGCAGAAGAGGAAGCTGAGAAGGAGCCGGAAAGCAAGGCGATGATGAACTTTGAGCCGGAGGACGACGAGGCGCTGGATATGATCATTCCGAAATATGTTACCAGTTTGATTTACGGCGGTCTGGTGGAGGCGGTTGCAAGCGAGAACGGTGCGAGAATGCAGGCGATGGATTCCGCAACGAGCAATGCTGAGGAAATGATAGATCACTTATCACTGATGTATAACAGAGCACGTCAGGGGTCTATTACGCAGGAGTTAACAGAAATTATTGCAGGTGCAAATGCGATCTCCTGATAGTGAGGATATATGTGTTTGCACATTACTGAAATACAATGAGTGAAAGGAAAAAGAGATGGCAGAAGTAAAGGCAAGTGAAAATCTTGGTAAGATCACTCAGATCATCGGTGCCGTACTTGACATTAAATTTTCGACAGGCAGTCTGCCGGAAATCAATGACGCAATCAGGATTCCGCTCAAGAATGGCGGAGAGCTGACTGTGGAGGTGGCACAGCATCTGGGTGACGATACCGTCAGATGTATCTCCATGGGCCCTACTGATGGACTTGTGAGAGGTATGGAGGCGGTTGCAACAGGCGCTCCCATCACAGTTCCTGTAGGAGAAAATACGCTGGGACGTATCTTTAACGTTCTGGGAGAACCGATTGACAACAAGCCTGCCCCGACGGATGTGGGACATGAGCCGATTCACAGACCGGCGCCGACATTTGAGGAGCAGTCCACTGCGACAGAGCTTCTGGAGACGGGTATCAAGGTCGTTGACCTGTTATGCCCTTACCAGAAGGGTGGTAAAATCGGTCTGTTCGGCGGTGCCGGCGTAGGTAAGACCGTGCTGATTCAGGAGCTGATTCGTAATATTGCGACAGAGCACAGCGGCTACTCCGTATTCACCGGTGTAGGCGAGCGTACCAGAGAGGGTAACGACCTCTATCATGAGATGGAGGAATCGGGCGTTATCGATAAGACTACAATGGTATTCGGACAGATGAACGAGCCGCCGGGAGCAAGAATGAGAGTCGGCCTGACCGGCCTGACCATGGCGGAGTATTTCCGTGACAAGGGCGGTAAGGATGTGCTGTTGTTCATTGATAATATCTTCCGTTTTACACAGGCAGGTTCCGAGGTGTCCGCGCTGCTTGGACGTATGCCCTCCGCCGTGGGTTATCAGCCTACATTACAGACGGAGATGGGTGCGCTGCAGGAGCGTATCACATCCACAAAGAGCGGTTCCATCACCTCTGTTCAGGCAGTATATGTGCCTGCGGATGACCTGACAGACCCGGCTCCGGCGACCACATTCGCCCATCTGGATGCAACCACAACGCTTTCCCGTTCCATCGTGGAGTTAGGTATTTATCCGGCAGTTGATCCGTTGGAGTCAACTTCCAGAATCCTTGATCCCAGAATCGTTGGTGAGGAGCACTATCAGGTGGCCAGAGGCGTGCAGGAGATTCTGCAGAAGTATAAAGAGCTGCAGGATATCATCGCCATCCTTGGTATGGATGAACTTTCCGAGGAGGATAAGCTGGTGGTTGCCCGTGCGAGAAGGATACAGAGATTCCTGTCCCAGCCGTTCCACGTGGCGGAGCAGTTTACCGGAACGAGCGGAAAGTATGTGCCTATTTCTGAGACAATCCGCGGATTCAAGGAGATTTTGGATGGTAAGCACGACGATATTCCGGAGAGCTATTTCCTGAATGCAGGAAGCATTGACGACGTGGTTGCCCGCGTGAAGAAGTAAAGAGGTAAATATATGGCTGAGGATAGCAGAAACTTTACATTAAAGATCATCACACCGGACAGGGTATTCTATGAGGATCAGGTATCCATGGTGGAGTTCAACACGGTTGAAGGCGAGGTCGGAATTTATAAGGAACATATTCCGATGACGATGATCGTTGCGCCCGGAATCCTTACGATCACGAAGGATCAGGATGTATCGGAGGCGGCACTGCATGCAGGATTTGCGGAAGTGCTTCCGGATCAGGTTACGGTACTTGCCGAGATCATTGAATGGCCGCAGGAGATCGATGTAAACCGCGCAGAGGAGGCCAGATCCCGCGCAGAGGAGCGTATCAGGGAGCATGCACCGGGGACGGACATGCGCAGAGCTGAGATGTCTTTGAAGAGGGCGGTGGCCAGAATAGAGACCGTGAGGAAATGATAAGAGTCTTGAACAGGGGGACGGAGAATACCGTTCCTCTGTTTGCGTGTATAAGCATCTCGAATCTGCTTATGCAGGCAGAGCCAGAAGATCTGCACTTTTCACCATTGCCGCCATATGATAAAATAAAATGATTACTTATCATGGTGAGCATATGAGACAACCAAGAATTTTACCTTTTTATATGACCTACCCAATGCCGCTTTTCTATCAGGAACAGGACACGGTGACAAGGGATTTGGAATATTTGCAGGAAATGTATCCTCTGGAGGCCAAGAAATGCCAGAAAGTGATTGCAGAGATTCTGGATCGGTTAGACTATGAAGGCAGCATGATTTATGACGAGTATCCCGACAAGTGGCAGATCTACCGTCTGACCCAGATTGTCGTAGATAAATTGAAAGAGTCCGGGGATGCGGAGCCTGTCACGGATTTTGTACAAGTGCTTCTGTGCTACGAAATTTATAAGAAGCGGCATGTGAATGAAAACGGGATTCTTAAGTTTTAAATGTGATACAATGGACGCAGACTGCCAGGAATTACACCTTCTGAGATTATGATATAATAGCCGCAAGGGAAAAGGAAGCGGCAGCAAAGAGAGTATGCTTGCATATTCGACGAACGGCGAATGGCGATCATGAATCTCTGATTCATGATATAACAGTCGTAGAGGATAAAACGGAAACATATGAAGAGAGCGATAATAAAAGGCCTCTGTCTGGGATGCATCTTTGCGCTTGCGCTGATGATTCTCAGCTCAGTGATGAATCAGGGAAATACGGATATGACGACCGAAATGGGAGAGGCAACCTACCCTGTGCTGTCCATGTATGTGGGTACACACAGGGTTGGAAGTCTGCATGGGTATGCCCAAAATATGGAATCTGCATATCTGCGGGACAACCTCCAGCCTGTCGGCGGAGACCGAAAGATAGATGTAAGAATAGACACTTATGGACGCGCGATTGATTCGATTGGTTTTGAAGTGAGAAGCCTGGATGGCGGGCGCCTTGTAGAGAGCACTTCGGTGGAGAGGTATGAGGAAAAGGATGATGTGATCACCTTTGCAATCACGCTGAAAGATTTGATAGAAAACGATACGGAATATATGCTTGTTTTTCTTGTTACACCGAAAGAGAGTGAGCCTGTCCGATATTATTCCCGGATCGTCTTAAGTGATTCGCTTCATATCGATGAAAAGCTGGATTATATAGTGGACTTTCATGAGAGGACTTTTGACAAAGAGGAAGCGGCGGAACTGACGAAATATCTGGAATCCAATGCAGAGGGCGATAATAGCACCTATAGCAAAGTAACCATACATTCCAGCTTTAATCAGGTGACATGGGGGGACCTGGCGGTCAGGAAGACGACGGAACCACGCATTATTATAAGGGAACTTGCGGAGCAGACAGGTTCTTTCAATATCGAATATCTGGTCAATATTAAAAATGGCAGGCAGACGGACTATTATCGGGTAAGTGAATATTACAGAATCCGCTACACACCGGAGCGGATGTATCTGCTGGATTTTGAGAGAAACATGGAACAGGTTTTTGATGAAGAGGCACAGATCTATGTCAATGACAAGATTGTGCTGGGAATCATCGGGGACCATGTGACGCTTCAGGAGAGCGATGGAGGCAATGTGTTTGCCTTTACAGTGGCGGATAAACTTTACAGTTATAATGTGACGGACAATAAGCTGGCCAGACTTTTCAGTTTTTATGAAAATACGGAAGAGCTGACGGATGAGAGAAGTGCATACAATGCGCATGACATCCGCGTACTGACAGTTGATGAGACGGGGAACATCCTCTTTGTGGTCTATGGATATATGAACAGGGGCCGGCATGAGGGCTGTGTGGGTGTAGCGCTCTATGGGTATAACAGTGTTGCGAACACAGTTGAGGAAATGACTTACATCCCGTATGATAAATCCTATGAACTGTTAAAGACAGATATCGAAAAACTTTCGTATCTGAGCAGGACAGGCAGTTATTATTTTATGATGGGCGGCAATGTATATGCGGTAGATATTCAGACTCTTGAGGTCAGGACAGTGGTGACCGGCCTCAGAGAAGGCGGTTATCATGTATCGGAGTCCAATAAAATGCTGGTCTGGCAGGAAGGGAATGATTTGTATGCAGCCAGTGATCTTGTGCTGATGAATCTGAATACACAGAAACAGACAAAGATTCAGGCTGGAACAGACGAGTATATTTCTGTGGTGGGTTTTATGGAGGAAGATTTGGTCTATGGGCTGGCGAAGAAGTGGGATGTCAGGGAAAATACGACAGGAATCACGACTTTCCCCATGTATTGCCTGAAAATTCAGAGCGACGACGGCGATATCCTCAAAACATATCAGAAAGATAATGTGTACGTGGTGGACAGCGCTATTGAGGAAAATCAGCTTACTCTTTTCAGGGTAATCTATGATGAGGAGAGCGGGGGGTATGTGCCCACTGATGATGACCAGATCATGAACACAGAGGAGGTCAGAGACGGAATCAATAAGCTCAGCTATGTGGTCACGGAAAAATATGAGACCATCTGCCAGATTGCGGTGAAAGATGAGATCGATGGCAGGTCTGTGAAACATCTGACTCCTAAAGAGATTCTTTTTGAGGGCAGCCGCTCTGTCGGAGAGCTGACAGGCGAAGCCTCCGAGAAATATTTCTATGTATACGGAAAAGATGGTATAGAAGATATTTGTGTCAATCCCGGAAAAGCGGTAGATCTGGCATATACCACGGCTGGCGTTGTGGTGGATGATGACGGAGACTATGTGTGGAGAAGGGAAACCCGAAGTACGCGCAATCAGATTATGGCGATCACGGAGGACGAGACGACGGAGACGAAGGGATCTCTTGCAGTCTGCCTTGATACGATTTTGAAATATGAGGGTATTTCGAGAAACACGCAGAGACGTCTGAATCAGGGAGACACCGTGTTTGACATTTTGGAGGGTGATCTGCAAAACTGTACGATTCTGGATTTGTCCGGATGCAGTCTGGACGCGGTGCTTTATTACGTGAATAAAGACATCCCGGTACTGGCCATGCTGGAGGACGGAAATGCAGTGTTGGTTGTGGGCTTCAATGAACTCAACATTGTGGTTATGGACCCGTCTGACGGGACACTGGAGAAGAGAGGTATGAATGACTCTTCGGAGTGGCTTTCAGAAAACGGTAATCAGTTTATCTCCTATATCAGAAAGGACTAGGACGGGGACGAGAGGATGAAAAGATCGAATATTGCAGTGATATTTGATATGGACGGCACCATTTTTGACAGTGAAAGACTGGTTTTGGAATGCTGGGAGAGTATTGGAAAAAGATACGGGATTCCCGACATAGGAGAGGTGTTTACGAGGTGTATCGGGACAAATAAGGTCCGCACGAGAGAAATCGTGGAGGAATATTACGGAAAGACATTCCCCTATGAGAAATTCAGTGCGGAAAGTTCCGCGCTGTTTCATGAGATAACCGAAAAAGAGGGCCTGCCGGTGAAGGCGGGAGCGAGGGAAATACTGACCTGCCTGCGGGAGGAGAATATTCCCCTCGGGCTGGCCTCCTCCACTAGGCTTGCCGTCGTCACGCAGGAATTGCAGGACGCCGGGCTTTATGGGTATTTTGGGACAGTGGCAGGCGGCGATCTTTTAAAGAACAGCAAGCCTGCTCCGGATATCTATCTGCTGACCTGCGAGCGCATGGGAGTCCTGCCCGAAAATGCATATGCCATAGAGGATTCCTACAATGGCATCCGCTCAGCGTACAGCGCAGGCCTGCATCCCATTATGGTGCCGGATATGATGCCGGCCACAGAGGAGATGCAGGAATTATGTGAGAAGGTATTTGCGGATTTGTTTCAGGTGAGGGAATATTTGGCGGAGAAAATAAAAGAGCTCCCGTAGGAGCTCCTTAAGGGTGTGTCTAAAAGATCCGCCCTTTATATTTTTCCAGCACAGTCAGCAAAATCATTCCCAGAATACCGCAGGAAATGATTTCTCCGGCTCCCACTGTCAGGCAGTAGAACCCAAGGCACTGTATGAGGGACATACCTTCGATCAGCAGGCCATAGCCGTAGACCAGCACAAGAGGTACAATAATAGTATTAGCGATGATCGGACAGACCGGTGCGCACCATTTCCATTTGCGGAGCGCATAGGTGCCAAAAGCGCCGAGCAATGTAGCAAGACTGCCGAAAATAATGTCGGGCAGTGCACAGCCTGTCAGGATATTGCTTAACAGACATCCGATAAAGAGTCCGGGAATCCCGGCCGGTGTGAAGTAAGGCAGAATGGTGAGCGCTTCAGAGAAACGGACCTGAACGGCGTGATTGGCCAGTCCAAAGGCGTTGGCAATGAAGGTCAGTACGATGTAGAGCGCGGCAATCATAGCCGCCTGCGCAAGAAAAAGCGCGCGGGAGTGGGCGGTTCCCAGAGAAGCCGCCTGTGTGTTTTGTGTTTTCATGTGTAATTGTCTCCTTTAGTTTTGTTTTTGCGCGGGTAACGAATAGAATTTTCGTCATGCCTGTATGAACGAAAACTCGACGGGTACCGCGACAGCTTAAGGCTTTGCCTGAAGCTGAGGTGAGGAAGGTCTCGAACTCACCGTATCTTTACCGGACATTCCATATTGCAGGAACACCGACGCTTTCCAGTATAGCATGATATTTCATAAAAAACAAGATGGATCAGAGACTGTCTGCATTTTCAGATGTCAACGCCTGAAAGGGAATTTCTATCCTTTCGCTCCCCAGTCCCTGCTCCCTGCGCCATTCCTCGTAGGTACTTTTGCTGACAGGAACGGTGGATGACATATTATACTCGCTGCCCTCCATCAAAAAGTAAACGATGCCGCTCTTTTCTGCATCTGTCTCTTCCGGATAGGGATTGCCGTCATAATCCTGTTCTCTGAATGCTTTTTCCCATGCGTCCACCGTGAAGATGCACAGATAACTGTCCGATTCTGCCTGATACCGGTGGAGCATGTAGGGCCAGAAATCCCCCAGAGGAGCCATTCCCTGATTATGGGACAGACTTTCCTCTATCAGGCCGTTTTCGTAATAAGCTGCACCGGGAAAGCCCGAATACTCTTCCCGCACGGTATCCGCCTTCTCGTCGTAGTCATAGACAACCTCCCGCATGCCGGCCGTGGGAGCCGCCGTAATACAGAGGATCAGCTCTTCTTTTCCGTCTTTATCCACATCAAAGACAGCAAATTTATTGCCGGAGGAGGACGCCCCGTCCACAGCGCACTCTGTCCCGTCAGGATAAATATGCTTCTCGAGAATATCTGTCAGCACCTCCTGGTATTTTTGTAATCTGGCTGATTGGGTCTCTTTTTCTTCTGCCACGGATGTTTTTGCCTGATCGGTTTTTATTTCCTGCTGTGGTTCCTCTTCTGCCACAGGCGTTCCGGCCTGATTGGCGTCTGCTTCCTGCGGGCGGCGCGCTTCCTCCTCCGGCAGTTCTTTTGCCGGGATATCCTCAATTTTCAGAACCGCCGTGTTATCCCCGGAAGATTCCGTTTTACCGCATCCGGTCAGCAGTACAAGTATCAGTATGTAAAAAATCATCGTTCCTTTCTTCACGCTGTACGTTATCATGTTTATATCCATTCCTTTCGCTTCGCTCAGGCACAAAACGTTATGAAAATG
>CAMQTN010000101.1 GCA_947037115.1 uncultured Lachnospiraceae bacterium | reverse complement strand
TCTGATTCAATCTGCTTTTTCGCGTTGAAGTAGGTTCTCCCCGCCTGATTCTCAAGAAGCCATTCCCTGGCAAATTTTCCTTCCTGAACATCTTTGAGAATACCCTTCATCGTTTTTCTTGTTTCATCAGTGATAATCTTCTCACCGGTTATGTAATCGCCATATTCCGCTGTATCACTGACAGAATACCGCATCATGGTCAATCCGCCCCTGTTGATAAGGTCTACTATTAGTTTCATTTCATGACAGCATTCAAAATAAGCCATCTCCGGCTGATAACCTGCTTCAACTAAAGTTTCGAATCCCGCTTTGATCAATGCGGAAACACCGCCGCAAAGCACAGCCTGTTCTCCAAAAAGGTCTGTTTCCGTTTCCTCCTTAAAGGAAGTTTCTATTACCCCGGCTCTTGCGCCGCCGATGCCAAGGGCATAGGCAAGTGCGGTTTCCCTCGCTTTTCCTGATGCGTCCTGATGAATTGCAATCAGACATGGCACCCCTTTTCCTTCCAAAAACTGGCTCCTGACTGTATGGCCGGGACCTTTTGGTGCAATTAAAAATATATCAACAAAAGGCGGCGGCACGATCAGGCCATAATGTATCACAAATCCATGTGCAAACACCAAAGCCTTTCCTTCCGTAAGATTTGGTTCGATCGATTCTTTATACAGATTCGCCTGTTTTTCATCATTGACCAGCATCATAATAATATCCGCCGCCTTAGCCGCTTCTGCCGCTGTAACTACTGTCAAACCAGCTTCCTCAGCTTTTGCCCAGGATTTACTGCCCTGATACAGACCTACAATAACATCCACACCGCTTTCATGTAAATTAAGTGCATGTGCATGACCCTGACTTCCATAGCCAATGATCGCAACCTTTTTCCCTGATAATACCTGAAGATTACAATCCTGTTCATAATAGATTTTTGCCATTGATATGTCCTCCCATCAGTTAAATTTATTTTAAATGGCGGCAATGTGCTGCCTGTTTACTTTACTAACAATTTCCTGCATGATCTGAACCATTTTACCCCGATCTTCTTCCTTCTCTATAAAGCGATTCACCACCATATCATGCAGAATGTAATCTTCCATCAGATAAATATGACTCGTATCTTCTGTATAAAAAGCATCTTTATCCACGTCAACAGAATATCCGTATAACAACCTTTTCCCATCTGCGGAAAGAACAAACCAGTGCATATTTTCCGGCATATTATGTGTTTTACCGCCAAAATGCTTCTCAATTCCCTCCATAGGATTATCAATGTCATGACTGATTCCCAGCACATTACAGCCCCGGCCTTTACATTCTTCCAGCTCAGGCAAAAGTAATTCATACATCTGACTCCACATGGAAATCATAACGTACTGGCCTGCTTCTTTTATGAGCTGCCTGCAATAAGCAGTTATGTTCTCTTTCCCTTTGACCGTAAAAACATAAATCTCCTGCTTTTTTTCTTCTGCCTCCAAATCCTGGAGACCGCTCTTTACTTCTTCATAGTCGCTCTCCCATTCCTTTTTTATCCTCTCCAAAAAAACTTTACTTGGTACGGGAGTATATATTTTCACATTTTCACTGCTTTCTTCCACCATAGCTAAACCAAGTTTTGTTATTGATTCCAGAACATCATAAATCCTTGCTCTTGGTATGCCGGATTCTTTACTGATCTTGTAGGCATTTGCCGTTCCGATTTTTAACAGACTGGAGTACGCCTTTGCCTCGTAGAGATTTAAACCAAACTTTTGTAACTTATCAGGCATCGTATCTTTCATTTTCTACTCTTTCCTTTCATTTTCTCAAAACGCAGATACCTGTCAGCTCTTTTACTGCCACCATATCAAAACTGTTGTTAATAACACCGTATCATAAGTCTTTGCCTTCTAAACTTTTGTCTTGGAATTTTAGTTACTACTATAATGGTAACTATATCATCTCAATGTACATTTGTCAAGAGACATTCCGTCCACACTAAAACGCTTCCCGGAACATTCATTCTCTAAGGAAGCATTGATTTCGTCAGAACTTTTACCACTTCTTCTGAACTGCAGTTTTATGTTGTGTATTTCGGGGAATTAAAAGATGATCAGGGTTTTGGCATTGGAACAGCCATGATAAAAGAAATTCCTGCCCTGTTTAGAACACATGGATATAAGCCATTTAGCGGGTTTTGGTACTGTTTGGCCTTCTTTTGATTCTCAACAGTCTGATGAAATCATTAAATAAAGAATCATCCACCGGCTCAAACATGATCCATTTCCCATCATGATAAGTTTGAGATTCGTCATATTTTTCCTGAACCTCTTTTGAGTAATTTTCTCTATCTGCCTCAAATTTTAACCGTTCGTCCCTCCCTAAGATAATCATGAAGCCCATACAATTTTCTCTTGCATATAATGCACACAATGTTTTACCACCCCGGCGATATTTATATTCATATTTCCATGCTTTACCGCCTTTATCCCACAAACAATCCATATCATATTTTTCATCAATTAAAGCACATAATTGATTCCATACATCATATAGAGATTTCCCAATTAAAGCTGTCATTTCTTCTTCGTTTGGTATTATATCAAGCATATCAGCCCTCCCTGTATATCTCTAAATTTGTCTTTTCGATTATACCATTTTCATTCCCCATTTACTACCATGAAAACGTTTGTTTTTTAATTACCGGTTTGATTATACCACTTCCTGCTTCTATTTCTATCTGTTCCCCATCCTCTTTGGCGCCAAATCCACTTTGGCGCCAACATCAAAAATTTGTCCCTTTATTTTACACGTTGGAACTATTTACCTTCGGTCTGTTATACTGGCTTTTATAAGCTGTTCCTTAAAATTTCCGTAATTTCATCCTTATCCGGCACCTTATAGCCGCCATCCATAATCAGTGTGCTGTCAGCAATTCCCGGAATCATATCCTCTGTTACCCCAAGTTCTGTCAGATTCATTGTAAGACCCAATTCCTCCATATAAGCCTCCATCTTCTTCAGACCTTCTGCCGCAATCTCTTCATCACGCTTTCCTTCCGGATCTACATCCCACACATTCATGGCAAATCTCTTAAATTTTGCCAGTCCAAACGGGCAGATAAAGCGATAGTAGGCCATAGATACCGCTGCCAGCGTCATTCCATGCGTTGCATCCGTGTGAGCCGCAACCGCCTGCCCAAGCATATGCACCATCCAGTCTGTGGATTTCCCCTTTGCCACCAAAGTATTCAGCGCCCATGTTGCAATCCACATAATGTTACTTCTTGCTTCGTAATCCGAAGGATTCTTCACCACAATCCTGCTGGAATGAATCAGAGACCGCAGCAGACCTTCCATTATATAATCCGAAGTATTGTCGTCCTCTCCGGAGAAATACTGCTCCGTAATATGGTTCATGATGTCATAAATTCCTGCAACCATCTGATACTGGGGCAGCGTGTAGGTGAATACCGGATTTAAGATAGAAAATTTAGGAAACACCTTCTCGTCAAATACATGGCCGATCTTTAATTTCTGCTCATGGTTCGTAATGACCGCACCGCCATTCATTTCAGAGCCGGTACCAACCATTGTCAGGACGCATCCCACCGGGATAATCTCATTATCCACATCTTTCATTTCAAGATAATATTTTTCCCAGGGATCTTCAGTGCAGTATGCGGATACGGAAACCGCTTTTGCATAGTCGCAGACAGAACCGCCTCCAACTGCAAGAATCAGGTCCACTTTACCCTCCCTGGCAATTTTGCAGCCTTCATACAGCTTCTGCACCGTTGGGTTTGGCATGACGCCTGCATCTTCAAACACATGTTTTCCATTTGCATGCAGAATCTCCATGACCTTATCATAGATACCATTCTTTTTGACCGAGCCGCCGCCATACACAAGCTGTACATTTGGTCCGTACTTTGGCAATTCCTCGTTCAGACCGGCAAGAGAATCCTCCCCGAAATAAAGTTTTGTAGGGTTACAATACATAAAATTTCCTAACATAGTCCTCCTCCTTGTGTCGTAAGTTTATAAATATCCGAATGCGCTGCATCCATATCAATTATTTCACGTTCCCTTTCCACAGCGGACGCCCTGTTATTTCAGATTTTCTCCAAAAAACTGTTCCAGCTTATCAAAAGGAATCGCATCTTTTCCACCGCCGTCATATAAATCCGTATGGACTGCATCGGGAATAACCAACAGTTCCTTGTTGTCTGTATAAGGATTATCCTTCACCATAGCGGCATAGGCGTCACGGCTAAAATAGCAGGAATGTGCTTTCTCTCCGTGCATGATAAGTACAGCGCTGCGGATCTCATTGCTGTACTGAAGGATTGGCTGGTTCATAAAGGACATACATCCGATCGCATTCCAACCGCCGTTGGAATTTAAGGAACGCTTATGATAACCGCGATCCGTCTTATAGTAATCATGATAATCTGCCACAAAAAATGGCGCATCCTCCGGAAGTGGATCGACAACACCGCCGCCCAGCGCATAGCTGCCATTTTTATAATCAATGATCCTCTGGGCGTTCATGGCTTCTTTCTTCGCATACCGTGCATCGGCAGAGTTCTCAGCGTCAAAATATCCATTGGCATTGACACGGGACATATCATACATGGTGGAAGTAACCGTCGCCTTAATGCGGGTATCCAGCGCCGCCGCGTTGAGAGCCAGGCCTCCCCAGCCGCAGATGCCGATAATGCCAATGCGCTGCGGATCAACATTTTCCTGAACCGAAAGGAAATCCACCGCTGCCTGAAAATCCTCAGTGTTGATATCCGGCGACGCCATGTAACGGGGTACGCCTCCGCTTTCCCCGGTAAAGGAAGGGTCAAAGGCAATGGTGAGGAAACCGCGCTCCGCCATTGTCTGCGCATACAGTCCGGCCGCCTGCTCCTTCACTGCGCCAAAAGGCCCGCATACTGCAATCGCAGCCAACTTACCTTCAGCATCTTTCGGCTCATAAAGGTCTGCTGCCAGTGTGATTCCATAGCGGTTCGGAAATGTCACCTTGCGGTGGTTCACCTTTTTACTTTTTGGGAAAGTCTTATCCCACTCCTTTACTAATTCCAGTTTTACAGTATTTTCCATTTTATAATGCCTCTCTTTCTTTTTATTATGATTGGTTATCGCTTTTCTTTTTCCATGCGCCATACTAAAAAATCAAGACAATCAACTCTTCCCTGACTTTCATGCAATCTGTCCATCAGACTACAGCGGTGCTTTCGCAGCATTTTAACAGCATCCTGAACCTGACCGTTACAATACAGCCTGCATACCTCTTCAATGGTTTGCGCGCAACAGCCTGCATCCTTAAGATTCTGAATCAAATCATCCGTATGACCGCCTCCCTTCCTGCTATGTCTGCATTATATCCTCTTGATTTCCATTTCACTAATGGCTATAATTTATATCATGATATGAATTTTTGGAATGTCACAGGAGGACGATATGGAACTGCGAACCATGAGATACTTTCTTGCAGTGGCAAGAGAGGAAAATATGACCCGTGCAGCAGAACTGCTTCACGTTACCCAGCCTACCCTCTCTAAGCAGTTAAAGGCCCTTGAAGACGAACTTGGGAAAAAACTGTTCACGCGCCACAGTTTCAGCATACAGCTTACCGAGGAAGGTATTTTACTGCGCAAACGGGCGGAGGATCTGATAAAAATGGCTGATAAGATTACAGCCGAATTTCTCACTTTAGACGATGTTTTGGGCGGTGACGTTTACTTCGGTCTGGCGGAATCTTACCAGATAAGATACCTCGCTGCCGCAATCAGAAGATTTAAGGAAACTTACCCTGACTTACACTATCATATCACCAGCGGCGACACAGAACAGGTTACGGAAAAACTGGATAAAGGCATCATTGATTTTGCTGTGCTGGCGCAGGAACCCAATACTGCAAAATATCATTATCTGCCATTTCCTACTGCTGATCTGTGGGGCCTTGT
Organism: uncultured Lachnospiraceae bacterium; assembly: GCA_947037115.1. Lineage (GTDB taxonomy): Bacteria > Bacillota > Clostridia > Lachnospirales > Lachnospiraceae > UBA3282. Next base: position 6,911 of record CAMQTN010000101.1, on the reverse strand, counting down.
CATGCCAAAGGATTGTAAATTAGCAGAAAAGAATGCCGTCGATGTAGATGACTTGGTTGGACTTCCTCTGTTTTGTTCCGAGCAGGGATGGAACAATGATATTTCTAAATGGTGCGGTAACCGTATGGATCAGCTGCATCTTGAGGGCTCATTTCGTTTGTCTTATAATGGATCGCTTTTTGTGAAAGAGGGGCTCGGTTATCTTTTAACTTTTGAGCATTTGATTGATACAAATCCTGACAGCGGGCTTGTTTTCCGTCCCCTTACACCCAAACTCGAAACAAAAATGTATTTAATCTGGAAAAAATATCAGGTATTTACCCCTATTGCGGAACGGCTTCTGGAAAAAATGAAAGTAGAGTTTTTAGAATAGAAGTCAAACGAAAAAACGCGAAAGGTAGAAAATATTTCCCAATAAAGATCTAATTACGTTATCTATGGATATACATTCTCGTCATATCAGGGTCGCCATTCCCCTGAACCATGCATAAAAATTCATAGGTGTATTCACTCATATTTTTATCCTCTCTAACTTCCAATTTTCCAGTATAACAACCAGAAGCTGCTCTTTAAATTATCATTACATAGAATTGATTTGAGATTGAAGCGTATTTATAAAACGGCATATATGAAATCCATCACAGACAGCATGATGCACCTGAACTGCTAACGGCAAATAAAAATGCCCATTATCTTCAACAAATTTCCCGATTGTGAAAATAGGCGCTAAATATTTAAAATTAGGAACATTTAGGTTAAAGGCGTCAAATGTTGTCCATGGAATCATAGAAACTGTGAAGTTATTTTCCGGCACATTCGGCTTTGCCATAAACTGCTTAATACTTCCATAGCGTTCAATATCCTCTTCATAGCGCCGGCAAAAAGATTCGTAATTTTTTGAATAATGCGTCCAAATATTGGAAAAAGTTTCTGTTTCCTTGTGGAACACCGTGTAACACGGCTCCATATTGGAATAAAGAATCAATTCATCCCGATTATTCAAAGCCATTCTAAATTGCTCATATTGATTCACTGTTGCTGTTAACAAATATAACATTGTTGGATATAATTTCAATCTTTTTTGCAGGATGTTTGTTATGTCAAGCTTTATTGTCATGCTGTATGTGCAGGGAACCGAAGAAAAATAGTGTTCAAAATATTCTTTCCGTTCCCAGATATCTCGATTGATGATCATATACTCCATAATAATATTCCTCTTGCAAATCCCGGTTCGCTGTTCACTTTCAATATCAAAATTATACCTCAATTCTTTATAGATTTCCATACACAGTAACACCCTATATCCACGCTCCGACTGTTTAATACCAACGCACTATCGCAAATCCATCAGCTTTACAGTAAGCTGGGGTTCTTCTAATACACCTGCATTCTCCAACAGGCGTGCCGTATCAATGATAGGAACCATCTGATCACCTAATACAATGGTTTGCGGAGTCAGGCAGGCTTGCCGTCATGTCCTCAATAGTACCAGCCATTCCTCCCGTGCCATGTGTAACAAAGGGAATAACGGTTTTCCCTGAGAAACCATATTCCTCCAGAAAGCTGTGGACTGCCATGGGAACGGTGTACCACCAATTAGGGAAGCCCAAGAAAAAGCATCATAGGCAGCAATGTCGGCATTGGTATCCGCCAGTGCCGGACGCCCGGATTTGTTGTTCATTTCCACGCTGCTACGGGATTTTATGTCAAAATCCTCCTGAAACAATTTGTTATATTGATATAATTCATGCCCTGATTACCTGATAGTTTTTCCACTTCCCGGACTTTAGCCGCAGGAAGAAGACCACTGCCCGGAGTGCCCAGTCGCAGACCATGGCGACGGCAATACCGATGACTCCCATATCAAAAACAATACCAAGCAGCCACGACAAAAGCAGCCTCACGGCAAGGGTAGAAACAACGGAAACGACCATCGTAAACTTTACATCCCCGGCTGCTCTCAAGCCGTTGCTCAATGCGCCGGAAAAGGGAAATGCGACAGCATTAAATACGTTGTGGATCAATACAAGCCAGATGACAAGCTGCTTTGTTTCCGGCTCCAATGCGTAAACCATGAGAAACAGCGGCGTCAGCAGGAAAATCAGAAGATTCCATGCGGATGACAGCAGAAGCGTAATACGGGTCAGCTTTTTGAAATAATAGTCTGCAATGTCCGAGTCTCCATTTCCCATACATTGTCCGATCACTGTGATAAAGGCCGGACCCATGGCAACTCCCGCCAGGGCTGCCATAGACCAGATGCTCTGCGCCACACCGTTTGCGGCGATCTGATAAGTGCCAAACAGGGCCACAATACTGGATAGAGCCACCTTTACAAGCTGAAAAACGCCATTCTCCAGACCGTTTGGTACGGCAATACCCAAAATCTGTTTCATGGACGCGCCGTTCCACCTGAAAATCCATTGCCGCCGATAAAACACCCCGTTTTGCTTCCTGTAACACAACACCGTAATGACCACAGCGGAAAAAATTCTGGCGATCAGGGACGGCCATGCAACACCTGCCACCCCGGCATGAAGGACAAATACGCCAATGAGATTGCCAATGATATTGATTATGTTGGAAACTACCGACAGATACATGGTCACGTCCGTTTTTCCCAGACTGCGGCAGATTGCCGCACCGGAATTGTAGACGGCCAGCGCAGGGTAAGAGTAAGCGGAGATTCTAAGATAGGTCACGCAGGCTGCCATGACATCCGGCTCCACCCTGCCAAACAGCAGCCGCAAAAGCCACTCGCCGCCAAGCAGTACAAGCGCCGAGATGATAACGGAAAAAACAGTGGAGAACAGCAGAAGCTGGCTGGCAGATTCCCCGGCATGATCCATAGCCTTGCGCCCGATATACTGGCTGATCACCACAGCACCGCCGGAAGCCAGGGCGGTAAACAGATAGATAAAGATGGTATTAAACTGATTGACTAAAGACACCCCGGATACCGCCGCTTCTCCCGCATAGCTGACCACAAACGTATCCACCATGCCCACCAGCATGACCAAAAGCTGTTCCAGAAACAGCGGCAGTATCATGTTTTTTAAGTCCCTGTTGGAAAAAATTTCTGTTTCCCGTCCCATTCTTTTTCCCCTCACTTAAAATCCTTTGTTATTTGTACAAACTCCTCCGGCAGCGAAACCGCAGTCAGATTTCCTGTATCATTTCCTTCTGTAGGATTTATTCCCGATTCCCCTGGTAATAGAAAAATCAGCAAAAACCCAGAATCCCATCATCACTGCATATTCCAGAATTACAGACAACTTACTCTGCTCAAAGTCAAAGAATACATATTCATTCAACACAAATCCTCAATAAGAAGCCGCCATGTGCATTCTTCTTGCCGTTGCCATGGGACCGCTGATAGGAAGAGCGGCAAACACATACCGGGACATGACGATGCCACTGTATCCAAGACAAAGCATGGAAATAAGGACACTGAAATTAAAGGTTGTTTGTATGATCCGTAACAATCTGTATTTTCCTTTGAACAGATTACCGTACCACCTGATATTCAGGATATTGTGTGCGATGAACAGCGCAAGCATCCCTGCCCCAAACCACTCATGAAGCGCCTGCCCGGTGATCTGATAAGCCATCAGGCAGAGCAGTAATGCCGTCATCAAGACATCGATTCCCATCTTTATTTTGGTTTTCATGAGTTATTCTCCCAAATTCAGGTCAAGGCTGTTTACCCATTCCATGACTGTTTCCTGAGAGTCGCTTCCGTTCAGGCGGCGCCCCTCCATCCATGTGGCGCCACTTGTAAGCTGTTCCAAATTGGAGGCACTGGAACCTACCCCGCTGCCGCCAGAGGTACAAAAGGGAACCACTGTTTTGCCGGAAAAATCATAGCTTTCCACAAAGGTGCTGACAATTCTAGGTGCTTCTCCCCACCAGATGGGATAGCCGATGAACACAATATCATACTGCTCCATATTCTCCATAGAGCCGGAAATCGCCGGACGGGAAGTTGGATCATTCATTTCGATGGTGGATCGGCTGTTGTTGTCATTGTAGTTCAAATCTGCATCTGTGTAAGGTTCTTCAGGAATGATCTCGTAAATATCTGCATTTAGACCATCTGCAATATGTTCCGCCACGCTTTCCGTTGTACCTGTCGCGGAAAAATAAGCTACAAGCACTTTCTTTCCCTGTGTTTCAGAGGTCTCTGCTTCTGGCTGCTGTGTTTCAGAAAGCTCTGCATTTTCTGTGTCACTTACATTGACGTTTTCTGACTGACCTGCACTTTCAGTTTCTGTCTGCGTGTCACTGCTTTGTGTCTGTACGTCGTTTTCTGTGCTGCTTTCTGTATTCGCATTATCGTCAGCACTACTCTCTACATTATTCGCTGTTCCACTTTCTATAGAATTGCTTTCTGTGGAAGGACGCTCTGCCAGACCAGCAGAGTTACCACAGGCAGCGAGACAAAAAATCATAATAAGGGAAAGCAAAATTGTAATCGTTTTTTTCATCATAAAATACCTCCATTTTTATTGTGCTAATGAGAATGTAATATCTTCCCTGCTGTCAAAACCATCAAATACAGAAAGATCGGAAGTAACCCGCCCGATAGGAATAACATCCACCGAAAAAATCGGATGATCTGTCTGTGCATAAAAAATCGCCAATTGTGATACGGATGGCTGTTTCTCCATGCTCTGCTAAGCCGGAGCCGCCGGAAACGCCAACCGTTTCAAGCCACTCATTTACGGTATCCTGTGCGGTTGGTACATCCTTTGCCTCGATTGCAATGCCATTCGGTAAGACTGCCGCATGGCTTGCCTCTGCTATTGCCTGATAGGTACTGCCCGCATCGGATAGCCAACAAACACCGTATCATACGCCGCAATATCCAGATTGCTTTCTTTTAATTCCGACAGTACATTCACCCCCATGCCCGCCTCCAGCAGATCATGAATCATGCTCACTTTATGCAACTCCTCCTCGGTATGATCAGATTCGCCATCCATCCTTATGTTAATAAAAATAAGTGCCGCCAGAAAATCTTTTCCCTGACTGCACTTACATTTTAGATTATCATCTGCGCTATATCAAATACTTGCTTTTTATGCCAACCCCATGCCCAAAAAGCATTTTATTTGATTGATAAACTTTGTTGCTGCCGAACTGAAAGGCTGCCCGCGTTTCCATGCCAGCACACTTGTTGCTGTCAGCGCCGGAAACAACGGCCTGTAGGTTATCTTAGACTGGTCCCAGAGCACCGCCCCTTCTATTACCAAAGAATAAGCCAGACCAGCGCCCACCATAACAGCACCATTTGTGCTGAGATTACTCGTGAAAGCCACATTGATTTTTCCATAATGATCTCCAAACCAACTTGCCAGCTCACTCTGCACATTCATACGGCGCGGCAATATCAGTGGCAGAGGCAAAAGATCCTCTGCGGTAATATATTCTTTTTCTGCCAGAGGATCATCCGGCCGCATCAGAACCACCCAGTTTTCTTTCATGTTCAAACGGATGAAATCATATTTTTCCATATCGACCGGCTCCAGAAGCAGCCCAATATCGATCAGTCCTTTATCCATCTGCTCTTTTACCAGATCTGCCGTAGCCGTAAAAATATCAAAACTGACACAGGTATATTTTTCCCGGAATGTCCGGATCAGTTCCGGCAGCATCTGGACTGCTGCAAGTTCCCCACAGCCAATGGAAATCTTGCCTTCCACCTGTTCATCCTGCTCAACCAGCTCTCTTTCTGTCGTATCTACAAGCTGAAGTATCTCTTCTGCCCGCCTGCGCAGTAAAACCCCTTCATTCGTCAGCGTGATTTTGCGGGTACCTCTGTCAAACAGTCTGACGCCAACTTCCTCCTCCATCTGGGATAACTGCCGGCTTAAAGTCGGCTGGGTAATATGTAAAGCTTCTGCTGCTTTTGTAATGCTCTCTTCCCTTACAACTGCCAAAAAATATCGAAGAACTCTGATTTCCATATGGGCGCTCCTTATCTATATCCCTGCTTTTCCAATGCGGCTGCGCACTGTTTAAGACCATCCACGATCTTCAGATGCTGCGGGCAGACGCGCTCGCACTGTTTACAGCCTATACATTCTGATGCCAGACCGCAGGAAATGGTTGCTTTCTGATAATCCGAAACCGCCTCCGCCATCTGTCCGTTTCCGAGCTGTTTATTCATGGCAGAGAATATCTCCGGGATCGGAATATGCTTCGGACATCCTTCCGTACAATAGTGGCAGGCCGTACAGGGGATCGTGGATGAGTTTCCCAAAATCCTCTGCGCCTGCTGGATGATCTTCTGCTCCTCACCATTCAAGGGCTGAAACTTCTTCATATAAGACAGGTTATCCTCCATCTGGGCAGTATCAGACATGCCGGACAGTACCGTTATGATGCCGTCCAGCGATGCCACAAACCGGATCGCCCAGGATGCATAGGACATATCCGGATGATATTCATCAAACAGCTTTTTTACTGCGGCAGGAGGATTTGCAAGGTTTCCACCCTTAACCGGTTCCATCACCACAATGGATTTCCCATGTTCCCTTGCCACCTCATAATTCGCCCTCGCCGCCACAGACGGATTCTCCCAGTCCGCATAGTTGATCTGCAGCTGCACAAAATCCACTTCCGGATGTGCCCGAAGGAGCTGGTCTAACAGCTTCGGTCCTGCATGGAAGGAAAAACCCATATGCTTCACCAGCCCTTTTGCCTTCTGCTCGCTCACAAAATCCCAAATGTGGAACTTATCGTATTTTGTATAGCCTCCCTCCATCATGGCATGGAGCAGGTAGTAATCTGCTTGTGTCAAGTAAGATAAAAAAATTAAGATTTTTATTATTTATTGTAGATTCCAAATGACGCCCATAAATGTCGTTTCATTGGATTTAAAAATGCTGTTGGCACTCCAACAAACG
>CAMQTN010000100.1 GCA_947037115.1 uncultured Lachnospiraceae bacterium | reverse complement strand
CATATGTACTATTCTGTAATATATCCATAATAAAATCCTCCTGCCTATACTTGTAAATGTATATGCAGAAGGATTCCTGTCTATGCGGTTCTGTGCAAAAGTTTCCGGCAAATTTACTCCGCCAGCTTATGGAAAATAATGCAGTTTGGCTGGTCCACCTGAATCTCCTTGCCGTTCATCACCAAAAGTCCGTTCTTCAGATCCACATTGAAGAAAGTCATGGTATTTGACTCATGGTTTAAGGAAACAAGATGCTTGTTATCCGGGAAAAGCGTCGCGTCCTTGGGATAATCTCCGCTGATCGGCAGACAGAATATCTTAGTCAGCATTCCCGTCTTCTGATCAATCCTGTAGACAATCGCGCTGTTATCCCCCGCATTGGAACTGGTCAGGTATTTAAAATCCTCCGAGATGTTCAACGCACTGGCTGCCGAACCTCCTGCATGATAGTCATTCAATGTGGAAATTGTCTGAATCTTCTCAAACTCCGGATTCCCGTGAATTTCCTCATAGGTATAGACGTCAATATAGTTTTTCAGTTCATGTACGATATATAAGATCCTGCCATCCTTGGAAAATTTCAGATGGCGGGGCGCTGACTCCTGCTCACTCCTGATCATATCGATGGGTTTGAGCTTACCGTTCGCATGATCCACGCGGTACACATTCACATGATCCAGACCCAGATCCGCTGCGCACAGATAATGATTGTCCCTTGTCATCTTCACACAGTTCACATGAGGCCTGAAATTCCGTTCCGCAATACTGCCAAGTCCCTTGTGGTAAATCTCATCTGTGATCTCCCCGATACCACCGTCTTCCCTCAGACGGAGCACCGTGATCTTTCCGTCGTGATAGCCGCCCACAAAAAGAATCTTATCCTCATAGTCCGTGGACAGATAGCACCCTCTCATGCCGTTGATCGCCCCCTCGTTTATAACCTCCAGGTCGCCGCCCGGCAGTATCTTATAGGCTTCCACACCAAAATCTGTGATGGAATAGAGATATTTCTCATTATGGGAGATAGTAATATAGGAGGAGTTCGTGATCTCCACCTGATTTTTCTCCGTCATTCTGCCGTGTTTGATATCCACATCATAGATTTTTATGCCGTAATTATCCTCTTTCGCTGTCGTATAAGTGGACACATACGCCACATATTTATCCTGACTCATCGCTGTAACCACGCCCTTTCCTAAATCTTAGGAATATTTTAGCATATTATCCGCCTCTTGTTAATCCTTAAATTCTGATATTATTTTACATTTTCCATTGACATACATCATCTATCCTGTATAATGGAACTCAATGTACGTTTAGTTTTAGTAAACTTTTAGTTTATTTTTACTGACTTTTCATGTGAAATGGGGGACTTATGGATAACACTGCCGCCCGGATGGATCTGGGCAACAAACTCAAAGAACTGCGAATCAAAAAGGGGCTGACGCAGGAAGAACTGGCTGACCGGTGCGAGCTTTCCAAGGGTTTTATCAGCCAGTTGGAAAATGACCTGACATCGCCTTCTATCGCCACATTGATGGACATCCTGCAATGTCTCGGCACCAGCCTGAAAGAATTTTTCCGGGACGCGGACGATGAGCAGATCGTCTTCGGCAAGGAAGACTTTTTTGAGAAAATAGACGCCGAACTGCACAACAAGGTGGAATGGATCATCCCAAATGCCCAGAAAAATAAGATGGAGCCCATCCGCGTTACACTGGAAAAGGACGGTTCCACCTACCCTGACCTGCCCCACGAAGGCGAGGAATTCGGTTACGTACTCTCCGGTTCCATCACGATTGTCGTCGGCAGCCGCACGGTCAAAGCTGCCAGAGGGGACGCCTTCTACTTCACGCCTGACTCGGAACACTATATCCGGGCAAACGGAAAAAACGGCGCCGTGTTTTTATGGGTCAGCACGCCGCCAAACTTTTAACAGATTAAGCTGCGCTCAATTACGGGGGCCGCTTTTCGGACCCGGATAAGAAACATTGGAGGAACTGCTTTCATGAACCATTTTGCTCCCACAAACAAAGAACTGATACAGCTGATTGATATTTCCAAATCTTTTGACGGCCAGATGGTTCTGGACGAATTAAATTTACATATCCATGAGAATGAATTTGTCACACTGCTGGGGCCCAGCGGCTGTGGCAAAACCACAACCCTGCGTATACTTGGGGGATTTGCAAATCCTGACAAAGGACGCGTCATTTTTGACGGGCAGGATATCACCAACATTCCGCCCAATAAAAGGCAGTTGAACACGGTCTTTCAAAAGTATGCGCTCTTCACCCATATGACCATTGCCGAAAACATTGCTTTCGGACTGAAAATAAAAAAGAAACCGAAAAGCTACATAGACGACAAAATCCGTTATGCACTCAAGCTGGTAAATCTGGACGGCTATGAGAACCGCATGCCCGACTCCTTAAGCGGCGGACAACAGCAGCGTATCGCCATTGCCCGCGCCATCGTCAACGAACCCAAGGTTCTTCTTCTGGACGAGCCTCTGGGCGCTCTTGACTTAAAACTGCGTCAGGAAATGCAGTATGAACTGATCCGCATGAAAAATGAGCTGGGTATCACCTTCGTCTATGTCACCCACGATCAGGAGGAAGCCCTCACCATGTCCGACACCATCGTGGTCATGAACCAGGGCTACATCCAGCAGATCGGGACGCCCGAATCCATCTATAATGAGCCGGAAAACGCGTTTGTGGCGGATTTCATCGGGGACAGCAACATCATCCCCGCCACCATGATTGAAGATAAACTGGTCAGCATTCTCGGCACACGCTTTGCCTGTGTGGACACTGGTTTTGGCCGCAACCGCCCTGTGGATGTAGTCATCCGCCCTGAGGACGTCATTCTGGTAGAGCCCTCAGAGGGTATCATCCAGGGTGTGGTGACCCATCTGATCTTTAAAGGGGTCCACTACGAAATGGAGGTACAGGCCTGCGGCTTTGAATGGCTGGTGCAGTCCACCACACTCTTCCCTGTGGGAAAAGAAGTGGGTATCCAGGTTGACCCCTTCAATATCCAGATCATGAACAAACCGGAATCTGAAGACGAGGAGGCAGTAGCTCTTGACATCTAAAAGTAAATGGCTTTCGACGCCTTATCTGCTCTGGTCCGCCATATTCATCATCGTACCTCTGGGCATGGTGTTTTACTATGGCCTGACCGACAAAACAGGCGCTTTCACACTGAACAACATTATCGCGATCACTTCGGCAGGGCACGCAAAGGCGCTTCGTCTTTCTCTCCTGCTCTCGTTTGCAAGCACAATCATCTGTTTCGTGCTCGCCTATCCTTTGGCAATGATCCTTGCAAACCTGAAAGTAAAGCGGCACAACTTCATCATATTGATCTTTATCCTGCCCATGTGGATGAATTTCCTTCTGCGCACACTGGCATGGCAGACCCTGCTTGAGAAGACCGGCGTCATTAACCATGTCCTCTCCTTCTTCCATCTGCCGGCCCTAAAGATCATCAACACACCGGCGGCGATCATCCTTGGCATGGTATACAATTTCCTGCCCTTTATGATTCTGCCCCTGTATAACGCTCTGGCGAAGATCGATACCAACGTCATTAACGCCGCCCACGATCTGGGTGCGAACAATTTTTATACCTTTATCCGCATCATTCTGCCGCTCTCTGTCCCCGGCATAATCAGCGGTATCACCATGGTATTCATCCCCGCGCTCACTACCTTCGTGATCAGCTCGCTGCTTGGCGGAGGAAAACTACTTCTGATCGGTGATGTGATCGAACAGGAATTTACGAGGACATCCGACTGGAATCTTGGCAGCGGCCTGTCCATGGTCCTGATGATATTTATTTTAATCAACATGATTTTATCCTCTGTTTTTGATAAAGAAGGGGAGGGCTCCATGCTATGAAATCTGTCATGAAAAAAATATACATAGCCCTGATTATTCTTTTTCTGTACGCCCCCATAGGCACCCTGATCGTGCTGTCCTTTAACGAGAGCCGGACAAGGGCAAAATGGGGCGGTTTTACCTTCCAATGGTATGTTTCCCTGTTTCAAAATGAGGAAATACTGCGGGCTCTTTTGAACACCCTGCTCATCGCGTTTCTGTCTTCTCTTGCAGCCACCGTCGTCGGTACCGTGGCCTGCATCGCCATGATGAGCATGAAACGCAGGACAAAATCAATCCTTATGGGAATCACCAATATTCCCATGCTGAATGCGGATATCGTTACCGGCATTTCCCTGATGCTGCTCTATATCAGTCTGGGAATCCGTTTCGGCATCGGAACCATACTGCTGTCGCATATTACGTTTAATATTCCCTATGTCATTTTAAGCGTGATGCCCCGTGTAAAGCAGTTAAATTTAAGCACTTACGAAGCCGCTCTGGATCTGGGCGCTTCCCACCTGAACGCCTTTTTCAAGGTGGTATTGCCGGATTTGATGCCCGGCATCCTGTCAGGATTCCTCATGGCGTTTACAATGTCCCTGGACGATTTCATCATCACGCATTTTACCAAGGGCGTCGGTGTAGATACCCTCTCCACAAAGATCTATACAGAGATCAAAAAAGGGATCAAGCCGGAAATGTATGCACTCTCGGCCCTTATTTTTATCACGGTTCTGACATTACTTATTTTAATCAATCTGTCTCCGGCAGATAAGAACAAAGGAAGCGTTTAATAATTTCAATAAAGAGGAAGACATGGGAAAACATAGAATGTACAATGCAAAATACACAGTTATCACATTGGCCCTGCTCTCCGCATCCGTATTGTGCGGCTGCGGTTCCACCGACAAGGGCGTAAACGGGCAGGTTATCGTCTACAACTGGGGCGAATACATCGACCCTGAAGCAATCCGCATGTTTGAAGAAGAGAGTGGTATCAAGGTCATCTACGACGAGTTTGAGACAAATGAAAGCATGTATCCCAAGGTGGAATCCGGCGCTGTGGCCTACGATATCGCCTGCCCCTCCGATTACATGATCAGCCGTATGATCCAAAACGGGATGCTCTCCGAAATCGACTACAGCAAAATCCCCAATGCCAAAAAAAATATCGGCGCACAATACTTTGACCAGTCCAGGGGCTTTGACCCGGATAATAAATACGCCATCCCCTACTGTTGGGGCACCGTCGGCATCCTCTACAACAAGACTATGGTGGATGAGCCAATCACCCGCTGGGAACAGCTCTGGGATGAGAAATATGCAGACAATATCCTGATGCAGGATTCCGTGCGCGACGCTTTCATGGTTGCCGAAAAATTGAACGGCTATTCCATGAATACACTTGATCTGAATGAACTTACTGTGGCGAAAAATTCCCTGATCAAACAAAAACCCCTGATTCAGGCCTATGTGGTCGATCAGGTACGGGATAAAATGATCGGCGGCGAAGCAGCCGTCGGGGTGATCTATTCCGGTGAGGCCATCTACACCCAGCGGGAAAATTCCGATCTGGTGTATGTGATCCCCGAGGAAGGGACTAATGTGTGGATTGACTCCTGGGTCATCCTGAAAAACGCCCCGAACAAAGAAAATGCGGAAAAGTTTATAGACTTTATGTGCCGCGAGGACATTGCGCTTATGAATTTCGAATACATAACCTACTCTACGCCAAACGACGCTGCAAGAGCACTGATTGAGGATGATGATATCCGAAACTCCGAGATCGCTTTTCCTGATTTGTCCCTGTATGACAATCTGGAAACCTACGTGTATCTTGGCGAGGAGGGAGATTCTCTCTATAACGAGTTGTGGAAAGAAGTGAAGGCATACTAGGACGCCCTTATTATTTGATATTCGTCCGCGGTAATCCCATAAAAACCTGCCACTTTCCGATCAAGTTCATCATATAAATCAACCACACGGGAAGCATCGGAGGCTTCCAGAATGGAATCCACAATAGCGACGATTTCATCCTGAGCCTCCTTTTCCACTACCGGGATAGGAATCTGTTCAAGATGAGACCGTAAAACTTTTACAGAGTTAAACTGTTTTTTAAAATAGAACTGTGCCGCTCCTGCATTTAAAACTGCCATGACATATTTCATACTCATTCCGGGTATTTCCGGGATCAATATATTGCAGCTGTTCAAAGACAGTGTCTGCGCATCATCATAGGCAAAAACCAATTGACTGCCGATAAACCGGTAGAGCAGTTTTTCGGGTGCACGGTAATATTCGGCTGGCGCGGTCTGCTGAAAGGTTTCCGGCTTAAAAACAATATAATTTTCAGAAGCCTTACATTTAAATTTACACAAATCAGAGCCTTTCAGCACCATTTCATTATCTGGCGTTTTTTCATGGGAAATATATTCCCTGTTATTCCCGGTGACAATTCCCAAGGCAAATCTGGCGTTTCCATCCAAAGTGATCTTATTCGGAAGATGGTCCATCTTTTCTAAAATACCATATTCCTCATCAGTCATGGAAAAACTGATACACGCCGCATCTGTTTTCCTCTCCTTTTGAATGGTATATTCCCGACTGCCATCGTATATGGTCAAACCGATACTGCTGAATGGTTTTCCCGTAAAAACGGCTTGCAGGATCATACACGGACATTGTACCCCGTCAAAGGCATTGCCCAAAAAAGCGATATATTGAAAGGAACTGCAGCCAAGCATTATTTCCCGGACCGGGGTATGGGATTTCACATTCAGTATTGCTTCCGGCAGCACAAATGACAGCACTCCTCCCGCCTTTAAATCGGATAAAGCCTGTTCAACAAAAATATCATAGGATTCCATACCGTTTCCCACAGCAGTCCTGTATTTTTTTCTTAACTCCTTTTTTTGCAGATCAGAAAAGTCATACCCCCAGGGCGGATTCCCTATGATAAAATCGTATCGCCTGTTCCCGTCAAATGAAAGATAATCCTTTTGTGTAATATGTGTATAAATCAAATCAATGTCAGTAATATCGTATTTTAATGCATAATTAATCCGGGCAATTTTTACACACATGGCATCGACATCATTCCCGTAGACATGATCGTAAGGAATATTCGCGGGAAGCTGCAATATAAAATTACCCGTCCCACAGCACGGATCAAAGACATCCTTTCCGGAAACGTCATTCATCGAAAAAAGTTTATCACACAATTCCTGTACTACCTGCGTAGGGGTGTAATAAGAGCCGGTCGCTTTCCGACTGCCGATATTTTTCAGGGAAATATACAACAGGCCTAAAAGATCCTCCCCCTGATCATATGTATATTCATAACCGGGCAGTTCTGAATAGATATCGGATAAACTTTCGATGTTTGAATTTCCATCGAGCAGATCGTCTATCAAAAACCAATATTCACTTTTACCCAGTCTTCCCTGAAGATATGCAGATAAGCTGTTTATGGATCTGTCCCTGCCGCTTTTGCTTAGAATCAACTGAATCGCACATTCCGCTTCGATCATACATAGAATGTCGTCGGTGATATCTATATTCTTCTCTTCTATCCACGCAGCCAATTCCTGAACAACAGGTAAATTGACAGAAGTATCCGCTACATACGAATGATAAATCATATTGCCGGACACATATTTTTTGTTACGCCGATTTTTCAGGGCTGTATTGGTTCCATTCATTATGTCAGATTTCATTACTTTGACATATTCCCGGCTGAAAAATGGCGAACCCTCCACCTCACAACAGGGCCTCAGTTTTCCTAATTTGATCCAATTTCTGCCGGTGGCCGTGGAGACAGATAATTCTTTACATAATTCGGACAGTGACATCAGACCGCTGTCGGCTTCAGGAAATGATTGGTTTTTCATGGCCGCCTCCTGGATCAATCATTCAACTTATCAAGCAGCATCTGCTGAATCCAACCGGTTATCACAAATTCTGAAACGCCGTATTCATCGCATAGGCCTCATTCCTGCCGCTCATAATAAAAAAGATTACATCCCCGCGGCTCTCAATCAACGTGGTCTCTGCACTGACACAGACCCATTTATCCGGATCGGCATGGTCCTTTAAAAGCTGTTTGGCGTTTTCCACATCCGTCTCATCCACCCGAAGCAGCACACACTGGTAGGCCATGGAAGACATCATCGGCATGGAAACCACCCCCTCGATGTAAGTAATCTCATCCGTGCCCAAAATATAGCTTTCCAGATCATCCGTAATCTCAACCGTCTCATAACTGTCAAGAGACTCGCGAAATCCCTCGTCCAGCTCGGCATTCGCATAGAGAGACGTCATAATGTCCGTTAAATCCCCCTCCAGATTGTCAGAACTGTCCTTCTTGTCGCCACAGGCAGTACAGCACAAAACCAAAAGCCCCATTGCCAGCGCCAAAATAATGCTCTTTCTTTTTTTACACATAACCCGAATCCCTTTCTGGTACAGCTAAATTATCCTATCATTATCTCCTTCAACTTCCTTTTTTATCCGCAAGGAGTGGCTTGATTGTCTTGTATATTTTGCTGGACTTCCTGTTGTCAGCGCTGGGATATTTTTTCATCAGCGCATTCATAATACCCTGCTTCGTCTTATACTGCTGTATGGTCTTTAAGACCTCGTCTACGCTGACGTCGTCATTTTCTCTAAGAACCTCCGCAAGTACCTCCTGAAGCTTCTCTCTCAGTTCCTGCGCCTCGTGGTCGTGGCTGCGTCCCATGATATCTGCAATGAGCGTCACCGATACCCCTCTGCTCTTCCAATATCCACTCAAAATCTCAAAGCCTTTGTCTTTGCTGACAATATAATAGCTGTCCGCCGCCTTGTTTGCAATCAGAAATCCTAACTGTGTGGCAAGCTGAAAATCCAGCGCGTTCTTACTGCCCACATCCACTTTACACAGCTCGATATCCGCCCTGGACTCCGTGATCCTTTTGTGCTGTTCAAAGGTGATGCTGTCTGCATTCTTACTGTATAAAATGCAGACCCTGTCCTCCTCTTCCAGCTTATGGATGCCGTCCAGTCCATCCTTTTTTACATTCTCAAAATCTACCAGATAATAATTCATCTTTCCTCCATGTCAAATTCTTTTATCACTCTTTCTCCTTCTCTTTTTCATTCCCTTTTGGCCTCGCGGCTCCCAGCTTATCCTGAAAGAAAGCGATAATTCTCTGCCACAGCTCCTCCTGGAAAAATGGCATATCCGCATGATCCGCCCCCTCTAACACCAGAAGCTTTACATCCGCGCCTGCCTCTTCCAACCTGTCATGCAGAATCTCGCCCTGTGAAAATGGGACAGTATGGTCATTGTTTCCATGGATAATCAGAAACGGCGGCGCCTCTTTTGTCACAAAACTCACCGGGCAGATTTTAATCGCCTCTTCCCTGTTTAACATGACATTTTTACCGAGCAGCATCGACTCCATCGAAGCCGCCGCCTCCACAGGGGAGGGATAGGAAAAACCTGTCACATCTGCCGGCGGATACCAGGGACAGGCCGCCTGTACCTTACTGGAAAACTCTGTAAAAGCGCCTACATCAAAAGCCCTGTCTTCAGCCAGCGCCGCCATGGCCGCAAGATAACCGCCAGCGGACTCGCCCATCACGCCCACTCTTTCCGGATCAATATGATAGCGGTCGCTCAACGCCTTCAGATAGCGGATCCCTGCCTTCACATCTGTCAACTGAATGGGAAAAGGCCCTTCATTGGTAGTTCGGTACTCCACACTGGCTACCACAAACCCGGCTCTGGCAAGCTCCGTCAAATATGCAAGATGAGCGGAACGGTCAAGCCGAATCCACGCGCCGCCGCAAATCCACACGACGCAGGGATATTTTTTCGTCTCATCCTCCGGATAGATGATATCCATTTTCAGATCTCTTCTGGTGTGCCCAAACCATGCATCCACCTGCGCGAAGGTCACCCCTGTCACAACCGAATACTGCGGAGCCTCCACCTTTATTTTAAGCGTTTCTCTCATGACATTTCCCCCTTTTCCCTTCTGATTAACCCCTGACAGCCGTCACAGGAGTGTTTCCTTTGCTATGTATTGCTGTGTACTTTTTCCTGCGGCATCCAGTGCATCATCAGCCTCTCCAGCTTGACCTGATCAATGGGCTTACTCAGAAAATCGTCAAAGCCCGCCTCAAGATACTGTTCCTTTGCTCCCGTTATCGCATTTGCCGTCAACATAATGACAGGCGTGTCCTTACAGAGATTATCTTCCATCTCCTCCATGTGCTGCATCGTCTCCATGCCGTCCATTTCCGGCATCATATGATCAAGGAATATCAGATCATAATGCTTTTGCCTGATATGATCCAGACACTCTCTTCCGCTTCCCACATCCGTAATCTGTACCTCTGTCTGCTTTAAAAGCCCACAGAATACTCTCCTGTTCACCCGGTTGTCATCCACAAGAAGAATCTCACCCTCCGGCGATGTGAAACTCGCGCGGTAATTGTGCTCTCTGGCCGCTCTTTTGGCCCGCTCCTTAAAATCTCCGATAGGTTCCGCATCCACAACAGTCTGACGCAATGCGAAGAAGAAGCGGCTTCCTTCCCCGTAAACGCTTTCCACCTGCAGATCCGTATTCATTAGCTTAAGCAGCTGCAAAGATATGTTCATCCCCAGTCCGGTGCCTTCAATATCACGGTTTTTTTCTTCGTCAATACGCTCAAAAGCGGAAAACAGCTTCGGTATGTCCTCCTGTCTGATACCGACGCCCGTATCCTTTACCATGAAATGTAAGATCACATCTGCGCCGTCGCGTTCGCCTGCCACCTCAAAAGTAACCGTTCCCTTACGGGTGTATTTAACTGAATTAGTCAACAAATTGATGAGAACCTGTCTGATGCGGATGTCGTCTCCGTAAAGTTTTGATGGTAGCTTCGGATCTATATTCACATCAAGACGCAGTCCCTTCTCCTGCGCCCGCAGGGAGAAGATGTTGAAGAGATCATTTAACATGCTGTTAAGTTCATACTCTGTGGGAACGATCTCCATCTTACCCGATTCAATCTTGGAAAAGTCCAAAATGTCATTGATGATTTTCAAAAGCGCCTGGGCAGAGGTTTTGATATCCATGGAATACTTTTTAACGTCCTCCTGCGACGACTCACGCAGTACCATTTCATTCATACCGATCACCGCATTGATCGGCGTCCTGATCTCATGGGACATTCTTGCAAGAAACTCCGATTTAGCATGGTTTGCCTTCTCCGCATTGGCCTTCAGCATCTTCATCTGCTCCAGCTGTTTTCTGCTCTGGGTCATATCCACAAACACAATCGAATAGCCCACTAATATGCGGTTATTCCAGATTTTATTTGCATGTACCTCAAAGGTATGATTGCTGGTCACATACTCAAAATAACTGTTGTCGGAAAAGACCTCCTTCAGATTTTCCCTACAGACCTGCTCGCCTTTTCTAAATTGCGAAAGACTCTGAAAGAGCTCCCTGGCCCTGTCATTTGCCTCCACAAAGCCACCGTCCGCGTCCACAATCAGCACAGCCTCATCCATGGTTTTTATGATATCCTCATGCGCCGTAATTGTAATGTCAAATATATGGTTAAAAACAATAATAATTCCAAATGCTATGATACTGAGCGCCTCGCAGGCCGGTACCGGATCATAGCCATCTATCACATTAAACCAGCCGCACGCAAAACCCAAAATCGGAAAAATACAGCAAAATCCCAGCGCTATCATACTGACATTCCGCTTTTCTTTTCCCGATCTTGCACTGGCCCTCAGTGTAAAGACAAAACCGCATACCATGTGAAAAATCATCTGTGCCAGAAATATGTAATGGAGAGGTCCCTTTTCCAGAATCAAATGAGGATACAGTCCCTCCGTCACAAAGGAAACTCTGGAGTAATAAATCGGCGTGTAACGGTATCCCCAGATGCACAAAAGCGTCAGCCCGTCCAGACAAAACATGAGCGCTTCCACTTTGGCGGGAATATGGTAACCACAGTACCTTGCCACAAAGACAAACAAAAAGGTACTGATAAACACGCCTCCCAAAAATTCTACGCGTACAGCAGTCATGGCCTCGCCAATATTTCCGGCAAGCATTTCCAAAAGATATCCCGCGTTTTGGATCGTGCCAAAGAAACCGATACAAAGCATCAGTTTTGAGAGCATGCTCTCGCGCTGTCTCTCCATGATAATCATAAACACAAAACACCCCAGAACCATGAGGATCTGGAACCCCACCAAAAAACTGTACATACTATCCTCTCATCCTATAAAAGCAGCTATGCACTCCCGCATAGCTGCTTTCTGCGGCCATTACTTCTTTATGCCATCGCATTTACCTGCTTATACTTATACAGCATCTCCGCATGATTCTGCTCCTCAATCTGAATATCGGCAAGAAGCTTTCTCAAACCGGAATTGTCGCAGGAGAAAACATTTGTATTGTACTCTCCCGATACCAGCTTTTCCGTACCAATACAGTCTGTGGCAAGAAAACAGTCATGCTCCTTATCTCCCGCGTTGGCACCGTCGCGGTATGTCCCCTTCGGCGCGTAATCCCTTCCCTGTGTATCATTGCAGTTACAATCCGGCACATTGCCGTGAAGCGCCTGTCCGATCGATTGAAAATGCTTCTGCTCATCCTGCTGCAGGGTTCGGAACAGGCTTTGCAGCTCCGTATCTTTCGCCTGTGCGGCATACTTCTCATACTTTGTAATACAGGACTTCTCCTGTGTCTGCAGATCACGCAGCGCGGTCGTCTCTTTTTCCGTCAATATCATGGTCAACACTCCTTTCTTTCGGGCGGTGCAGCAGTATCCAGGTCATACACTCTCTGCCGTCCTCTGATACCGAGTATTGCCATTTTACCTTAAATCCATTCACGAACACTATAGTATTTATTATACACGCTTTCACAGGGAAGCTCAAGGATTTCAATACAAGAGATCAGATTCCGGGCAGATAGTTTCAAATCCTGTCTCTTATACACATCTGACGCTGCCGACGAAGCTAGAAGTGTA
>CAMQTN010000099.1 GCA_947037115.1 uncultured Lachnospiraceae bacterium | reverse complement strand
CAAAAGCCCATGAGCGCTAGTCTCGTGGGCTCGGAGATGTGTATAAGAGACAGGTATAGTGTATAATGTTTCACGTGAAACATTTGGAAGGAATTGGAGTGTTGACACAAGATAATGTTTCACGTGAAACAAATTGACCCAAGATATTGTAAATATTCCTGTGAAACATACTAAAAAAAGTAGAGAAAAATATTGTGAAACATTCCAGGGCATATGGGAGTATCAGAATGGATATCAATCTTTTAAAAATATAATATATTTAGGAGGAGACAGTTATATGAAGATTGGAATCATGGGAGCGGGTAGAATTGCCGTCATTTTGGCTGAGACAATGAATAAGATGCCGGAGGTGGAATGCTATGGCGTGGCTTCAAGAGATCTGGAAAAGGCAAAAATTTTTGCCAAGGAGCACGGTTTTCAACACGCTTTCGGATCTTATGAGGAAATGTTGGCTGATGAAAAAGTGGAGTTAATCTACATTGCAACACCGCACTCTCATCATTACAGACATATGAAAATGTGTCTCGACGCTGGAAAGCATGTACTTTGTGAAAAGAGTTTTACCGTAAATGAAAAACAGGCCGCCGAGATTTTTCGTATCGCGGAGGATAAAAAACTTTTAGTGACGGAAGCAATCTGGACAAGATATATGCCTTCGCGAAAAATGATCAATGATCTGCTCGATGAAAAAGTGGTCGGAGATGTGAGAAAGATGACTGCAAATTTAAATTATCCTCTTCTTGATAAGGAACGTATTGTCAAACCAGAGCTTGCAGGCGGTGCACTTTTGGATGTGGGAATTTATCCTTTAAACTTTGCCTATATGCATTTTGGTGAAAATGTGGAAAAAATTGTGTCTGCGGCACAGATGACCAGTGCAGGAGTAGACGGGGAAAACGGAATGATTCTTCTCTATGAAGATGGAAGAATGGCAGTATTAAATTCAGGAATCCATGGAAAGTCTGACAGCGAAGGTGTTTTCTACGGTTCAACAGGTTGTATGGTTGTAGAAAATATTAACAATCCGGAAAGTATAAAAATATATGATACGGATAGAAACCTCATTCGCGAAATCAAAGTTCCCGAACAGATTAGTGGTTATGAGTACGAGATTACTGAGACGATCTCCTGTATTGAAGAGGGAAAACTGGAATGTCCTTCCATGCCGCACGAGGAGACACTGAGGATGATGAGAATCATGGATGAACTTCGTTTCGATTGGGGAATGAAATATCCTGACGAAATAGAGAAGCTGTAAAAATTTTTATGTAGATTCTCATGTGGATTAGTGATATAATCGTAAACGGACACTGAAAATTGATTGGAAAATATACAGAAGCTAAAAGGATAAGGTTAAGTAAATGGGAAAAATAATCGCAATTGCAAATCAGAAAGGCGGAGTCGGAAAGACAACGACTGCTATCAATTTATCATCTTCATTGGCAGCTAAGGGAAAGAAGGTTTTGCTAATTGATGCTGATCCACAGGGGAATGCGACCAGTGGTTTCGGAGTGGAGAAGAATGACCTTGAAAACACAATCTATGAATTATTGTTAAGTGAGTGTTCCATTAATGAATGTATTTTAAAAGAAGTCATTCCCGGCGTTTCTATCGTGCCGTCCAATGTAAATTTGGCAGCTACGGAGATTGAACTGATCGGCGTGGATAAGAAAGAGTTCATTTTAAAAAATGAGATTGACTGGGTGAAGGATAAATTTGATTTCATCATGATCGATTGTCCTCCTTCCCTGAATCTTCTGACAATCAACGCCATGACTACGGCTGACAGTGTATTGGTTCCGATTCAGTGTGAGTTTTATGCGTTGGAGGGACTGAGTCAGTTGATACATACAGTTAATCTTGTAAAAGAAAGACTGAATCCTGATCTTGATATGGAAGGTGTCGTTTTCACCATGTACGATTCCCGTACCAATCTTTCCATGCAGGTAGTAGAGAATGTAAAAAGTAATTTAAACCAGAATGTATATAGTACATTGATACCGAGAAATATCAGACTGGCGGAAGCACCGAGTTATGGAATGCCCATCAATTTGTATGATCCGAAATCTGCAGGAGCGGAGTCATATATGTTGCTGGCGGATGAGGTAATTTCCGCGGAGGCAGTGAGAAGCGCCGTGAAGTAATATGAAAAAATCTGTCTGTAGATATTGTTGACAGATTGTTTCACGACAGGCGAGCCTGTGAGTCGAGTGGGTACTGTGAAGAGAAACAGGATATTTCAGAATGGAGAGAAAAGATTATGGCAAAAGCGGCGAGAGGTTTGGGAAAGGGATTGGATTCTCTGATACCGGCGGCAGTGCCGAAAGTTGAGTCCGTGGAGACAGAAGATAAGAAAGAGGACAATACACAGGGTATATATGTCAAGATTACAAAAGTGGAGCCTAACAGAGAGCAGCCCAGAAAAAATTTTGATGAGGATGCGCTGCAGGAACTTGCCGACTCCATCAAACAATATGGCATTGTGGAACCTCTTATTGTTCAGGACAGAAACACTTATTATGAGATTATAGCGGGGGAACGCCGTTGGCGGGCCGCCAAACTGGCGGGTCTGAAAGAAGTGCCAGTTATTATCCGTAATTATACGGAACAGGAGATCGTGGAAATTTCCCTGATTGAAAATATTCAGAGAGAAGACTTGAATCCAATTGAGGAAGCACAGGCTTACCGGAGACTGCTCACTGAGTTTAATCTCAAACAGGATGAGGTGGCGGAAAGGGTGTCTAAGAGCAGGACGGCCGTCACAAACTCCATGCGTCTGTTAAAGCTGTGCGATGAAGTACAGCAGATGATTATTGACGATATGATTACGACCGGACATGCCAGGGCGCTGATTTCGATTGAAGACCCGGAACAGCAGTACACGATTGCACAAAAAGTATTTGACGAAAAACTAAATGTCAGGGATGTAGAAAAACTGGTAAAAAATTTAAATAAACCGGAAAAAGTCAAAAAGGAACCTGTGGAAGATAAGGCCCTGGAAGCTGTTTATCAGGATCTGGAAGAAAAATTGAAACAGTCGCTGGGCACTAAGGTATCCATTGCATCTAAGGGCGGCGGCTCTGGTAAACTTGAGATTGAGTTTTATACCCACGATGATCTGGAAAAAATTACGGATTTATTGACAGGCAGATAATTTTGTCATCATACAGAAAGGCTAAGGATAAATGAATTACAATTTACTCAACGATATGGGATTTGGGAATTTTGATCTGACGTATCTGTTTATCGGTGCGTTTGCAGCAATTATTCTTTTGCTTATTATAGTAATTGTCCTTTGTATCAATCTGGGCAGACTGTCTAAAAAATATAAAAAATTCATGGGCGGTAAAAATGCCAAAAGTCTGGAAAAAGATATTATGGGACTTTATGAGGACAACCGTCTGATCAAGGCGTCTATGGAGAAAAACAGAAAAGATGTCGAGAATCTATACAGGAAGTTAGCGGGCGCTTTTCAGAAAATCGGTATCGTTAAATATGATGCCTTTGATCAGATGGGAGGACAGCTTAGTTTTTCTTTGGCTCTGCTCGATGAGAATGATAACGGATTTATTTTAAATTCCGTTCACAGTGCGGAGGGCTGCTATTCTTATACGAAGGAGATCAAAAACGGGTTGTGTGATATTTCTCTGGGGGAGGAAGAAAAGAAGGCTCTTGATATTGCTATGGATCTGTAAGGGCGATCTATTTGAAGAGGTGAGATAAGGGGAAATGAGACTGTGTAGAGTAGATGATTTGACAGGAACAGAAATATTGGCTAAAGACGCCATGGCACAGGGATATAAAATTTTACTTTCAGCGGGTACGCCTCTTAAACCGGAGTATATTGAAAAGCTTAAAGAGCTGAATGTCCGTAACGTATATATAAAGGATGAAACGCCGGATACAAAAGAGGTAGTTATTCTGAAGGAAGAAGTGGAAGAGAGCTTTCGGTCGAAAGTAAAAAATATTCTGGAAAAACATACCTACAGTCATAACGAGAATTTGATGGAACTGTGTCAGACAGCGGATTATATTATTACGAATATTCTCCAGGAGGAAGAAGTCGTAGAAAAGATTTACGATATCAAGGAGAGAAATTCTGACATTTATGAGCATTCCATTAACCTGTGTAGTCTTGCAACGATTGTGGCGCTAAAGATGGGGCTGCCGCAGGAGACGGTGCATGATATCGGCGTCAGCAGTCTGCTCCATGAGCTGGGACTCCGCTATCTGGCGATTCCCTATGAAAATCAGAATCTGGATGAACTCACGGAGATGGAGTGTGCAGAATATAAAAAGCATCCAATTTATGGATATTCGACGCTTCGTGACGAAAATTGGATATCCGAAGCCAGCAAAAATATGATATTATATCACCATGAGCGGTTGGACGGCTCTGGTTATCCTCTGAAAACCACAGACATTTCACAGGAATGCCGTATTATTGAAATCTGTGACGCCTTTGATGAAATGATCTGTGGGATTGGCTGTGAACGGATGAAAGTTTATGAGGCCGTAAAGTATTTAAGAGATAATAAAGATATAAAATTTGAGGGAAGAATTGTCGATATTCTTTTGGAGTTTACAGCAGTTTATCTGGCTGGTACAATTGTAAAGACGAGCGAGGAGGAAACAGGAATTGTTTTATACCAGAACAGGCAGTATCCTGACCGGCCGGTGATTCGCATTACGAAAGACAGAAACGGAACGGCAGTGGATGTGGTAAAAGATCTGGCGGAATATAAAGATTTGTATATTGAAGAGGTTATCGAATAATTTAAAGAGAGGACAGCAGAATGATTGACATTAAGTTTTTGAGGGAAAATCCTGAGGCAGTAAAGGAAAATATCAGAAAAAAATTTCAGGAGCAGAAACTTCCGTTAGTGGATGAAGTGATTGCACTGGATGCAGAAGTAAGAGCGGCACAGCAGGAGGCCGATGATATCCGCGCAAAGAGAAATAAGATATCCAAGGAAATCGGCGGATTGATGGCGCAGGGTAAGAAGGAGGAGGCTGAGGCGAAGAAAGCTGAAGTGGCGGCAGGTGCAGCAAGACTTTCTGAGCTGGAAGCAAAGGAAAACGATCTGCGCGAAAAGATTAAAAAGGATATGATGACGATTCCGAATATTATCGATCCCTCTGTCCCGATCGGTAAAGATGATACTGAGAATGTGGAAATACAAAAGTACGGTGATCCGGTTGTACCTGATTTTGAGATTCCCTATCACACGGAAATTATGGAACGTTTTCACGGCATTGATATGGATGCTGCAGGCCGTGTAGCCGGAAACGGATTTTATTATCTGATGGGTGACATAGCGAGACTGCACTCTGCGGTGATTTCCTATGCGAGGGACTTTATGATTAACAGGGGCTTTACTTACTGTGTACCGCCCTTTATGATCAGAAGCGCTGTGGTTGACGGTGTCATGAGTTTTGCGGAAATGGATGCGATGATGTATAAGATCGAGGGAGAGGATTTATATCTGATCGGTACATCGGAACATTCCATGATTGGTAAGTTTATAGATACAATTATTCCGGAGGATCAGCTTCCACATACGCTCACAAGTTATTCTCCCTGCTTCCGTAAGGAGAAAGGGGCGCATGGTATCGAGGAAAGAGGTGTGTACCGCATCCATCAGTTTGAAAAACAGGAGATGATTGTGGTATGTAAGCCCGAGGAATCCCCGATGTGGTTTGAGAAATTATGGCAGAATACGGTGGATCTTTTCCGTTCACTGGATATTCCGGTACGGACGATAGAGTGCTGCTCCGGTGATCTGGCTGACCTGAAAGTAAAATCCTATGACGTGGAGGCCTGGTCTCCGAGACAGAAAAAATATTTTGAGGTGGGAAGCTGTTCCAATTTAGGAGATGCGCAGGCGAGAAGACTCCGCATCCGCGTAAACGGTGCAGGAGGCAAATATTTTGCACATACGTTGAATAATACTGTGGTAGCGCCGCCGAGAATGCTGATTGCTTTTCTGGAAAATAACCTGCAGGCGGACGGGTCCGTCCGTATTCCGAAGGTACTTCGTCCTTATATGGGTGGTATGACAGAGATAAAATAAAGAATTTTGTAATCATATTGAGATAAGGAGGTGAAATCTTTGCATAAATATATGCGGGCTATTGGATTTAGTAAGCTGTCTGACAGACGGGAAGAACAGCGTCTGATTACGGATATTATTTTGAACGCGAAACACCGTTCCTATACTGCTAACGGTGAGAATACCATACTCGCGGAGTTTTGCGAGGATTTCGCACAGGATATCGGGATTGCGGTCTGTGGCGAATTTGATGCCGAGGATAAGTTTACTTATGATTATTTTTATCCTTATCTGCGCGGCACAGGCGTCAGTTCCTGTGAAGATGTGTCTGTGGAACGCCATGCAGACAAGGAGTCTTATGCGGGAGTATGTGACGATATCAAAGTCGGCGTCAGCCTGATTTTCTATTTACAAAATATTGTTCCCTATGTGAAAGCACAGGCCACGAATATGCTTCCGGTCACAGGAACAACTTTAACATTGTCAGGATTGTCAATTAATGGTAATATATTATTACCAGTTGGAAAAGACGAGAAAGAGATACAGAGAATACAGAGGGAATCCATGAGCCGTAACCAGTTGATTGCGGCGGCCCGGAAGGGTGATGAGGATGCGATTGAGAGCCTTACCTTGGAGGATATGGATATTTATTCCACCATCTCTAAGAAAATTCTCACGGAAGATGTCTTCAGTCTGGTGGATACTTATTTCATGCCCTATGGCGTAGAGTGTGACCAGTATTCGGTAATGGGAGAAATTACGGATATTTCTCTGCGGGTCAACAGGATTACCCATGAAGAAATCTATGTGCTTCGTCTTTCCTGTAACGATCTGGAGTTTGATATCTGTATCAATAAAAATGATTTATATGGAGAACCGCAGATAGGCCGCCGCTTTAAAGGTGTGATCTGGATGCAGGGATATATCAATTATCCGGGATGAGTTTTCCTTGTAAATATTTGTTTTGCAGTTATGCAGGACAGCAGTATTGTTCCCTTAGTTAAATGGATATAACAGGAGCCTCCTAAGCCCCAGTTGTGAGTTCGATTCTCGCAGGGAACGTCAAAAAGGCTGTAAATTCAGTTTTGGGTTTACAGCCTTTATGTAGTGATACAAAAGTTTTTCACTGAAATAAAAGAGGATAAAAAATATGTTGGAGCTGGTCATCGCTGTCTTACCGGGAATATTGGCGTTTTTTGTATATCGTTATCTACATCAGGAGATTCAGTGGAAAAAACTCCTGCCATGCATCGTATTTTATACGGCAGCAGTTAATCTCTGTATACTTGCCGGTTTAAAGTTAATTGGCATGCAGGAATTTAATCTGTTTGAAATGAGCGTGAGGTTTAAGATAAAATGGATTATCTTAGAGCTCATTTTGTCGGTATGGATCACCTGGGTGATACGAAATATCTGTAAAACAGATCCGGCTATTTTAAAGCAGCTTATGAAAAGGCTTTTTCCCACGACTCTGTTTTTAGTCGTAACCTATGCCGTTTTCACACCCAGTTCTCTGTTTCTTGGGAATATCAGTGAGTTTTCTCTCCGCTACATCAATATTATACCTGTCATATTGTGCATGGCTCTGTTCCTTTTTGCAGTCATTTATTTTATTGCACTCTGGCTGATACGTGAAAAAACATTCCCATTTTATTCCGCATTTATTTTCAGTATTACAGCGGGTGCATATATTCAGAGTAATTTCTTAAACTCGAAGCTGCCGATTCTGGACGGAGCATTGATTATATGGGACGAGTACCGCACAGAAAATATCATAAGCACCCTTGTCTGGATTCTATGCATGGTTGTGATTTTTTCTGCCGTTTGTATTAAGAAAGAAAAAGCTGAAAAAGTAATGAAATATGTTTCTTATTTTTTCAGTGCCGTACAACTAATGTCCCTTGCAGCTCTGATCATTATGAATCCCCTGGGAGACGAGGCGTCCCGCGGTTTTTCCAAAGAGGGGGAGTTTACGGTCGGCACAGAAGAAAATGTGATCATATTTATCATAGATACACTGCAGGAAGATGTGTTTGAAGAGTATCTGGCGTCAGATGCTTATGAGCAGGACGGAACACTTGCCGATTTTACCCTTTTTGATAACGCAGTATCCGGTGGTGCGCCGACAGCCGTAGCCATGCCGCTTTTTTTGACAGGAAGCGAATATGATCCTGCTCAGCCATTCCGGGAGTATCTGGAAGAGGCATGGAAAGAAACGCCGTTATACGATGATCTGCACCAAAACGGATATGATGTCCGTCTCTATTCCACTTCGGTTGACATTTTTGGATTTCCTGAAGGAACTTTTGACAATTATATTGCTATCGGGGATAGTTGGATTGACGATTACACCGGGTTTGGAAGCTCTCTGTATCAACTGGTAAATTATCTGCTGATGCCGCAGTTTATAAAAGAATCATTCTGGCTGTCTACAGAGACGCTCCTGTATCATATCAATAATACCGATTATAGATTGAATGATGTGTATTTTCACAATGATTTCGTTGATGCGGGCGGGACGCTCCAGCCTGATTATAAAAAAGCTTTTCGTCTGTACCATTTAAACGGGCTTCATCCGCCATACAGCATGACGGAAGATTTTGAGAGAGTATGGTCTTTTGGCGTTGCGGAACAGACTGTTCTACGGGGTGATATGAGAATCATATACGCCTATATCAATGAATTGAAAAGAATCGGCGTATACGATAAGAGTACCATTATTATCGCAGGCGATCACGGACGGCATTCCCATGACAACCCGGAAACCAACCCGGCGGTTTTGATCAAACTGCCGATGGAAACGCATGAACTGGTACATAATTCTGCGCCGATCCATTTCAGGAATATTGGCGCTACGATAGCCGGAACTGTCCTGGATGATTATTCTGCATACGGGCCGTCTGTCTATGATATCATGGATGCAAGCGACGTGGAAAGACTGCATACCATTGATAATTCCATCATACAGCGGATTAAGCTGAAAAACTATGACGAATCGCTGGCATGCGGCCGTCTCATTGTTTTTGGCGACGCGGATGCCTGGGAATATCAGCTTTGGAATCCGTATGAGATTAATCGCATTGATTACCGGATGGGAGAGGTCATTGATTTTACTTCCGATAATCCCTATGCGGATCAAATCAATTATCGTCTGTATAAAGAAAATGGCACGGCAACGGCCAGCAATGAGCTGAGTATATGTTTTCATCTGGAAGACTATGGTAAAGAAGATTTGGAATTTCATTTCGTGTATTCCGATCTCTATAACGACTCACAGAAAATACAGATATATGCTGGCGGTAACAAAGTGCAAAATGTGATCTGCACCCGGAATGATACAGGAAAAGAAATAGTAACCGTAATACCAAAAGACAGTATCCGGGATGATCTTCTGACATTGCGCATGGTCTTTCCGAATGCAGTGACGCCGAACCAGCTGGACAGAAACAATGCGGATATGCGCGTGCTGTCCGTCGTTTTTGATACAATGTGGTTAGAATAAAATCCCTGAAATCCTTCCTGCCATTGTATAAAGTGAAGCAGAGGTGGAACAATGATAATGACAGGAAGGAGAAGCTATGGGACTTGTAAAAAGCGAATTTCTTGGGTTTATGGAACAATTTGACGACTGCCCTTTTGAGATGGAAATAGAGGGCGAAAAACATTTGATCGGAACAGGCGATCCTGCCTTTTCGGTCATTTTTCATAGGACGCCGTCGGCTGCTGAATTGATGAAGAGCACTTCTATTGCACTGGGGGAGGCATATATGGATGGAGATATTGAAATAAAGGGAGACTTATATGAAACACTTCATTTGTTTTTGGGGCAGATCGACAAGTTTTCTACAGACCACAGGAAACTAAAAAGACTGATCTATACATCCAAATCAAAAAAGAACCAGAAAAAGGAGGTTTCTTCCCACTACGATCTGGGCAATGATTTTTATAAGCTGTGGCTTGACGATACGATGAGTTATTCCTGCGGCTATTTCCGCAGACCCGAAGATACTCTCTATCAGGCGCAGAAAAACAAAGTAGATTACATTTTGGAAAAGCTGTATCTGGAAGAAGAAATGCAATTGCTGGATATCGGATGCGGATGGGGATTCCTTTTGATAGAGGCTGCGAAGAAATATGGCGTACATGGAATGGGTATTACTTTGAGTAAGGAACAGTATGCGGAATTTCAAACAAGGATTAAAAAGGAACATCTCGAAGGTCAGCTTGAAGTAAGGCTTATGGATTACAGGGATCTGCCTGACTGTGGACGTGTCTTTGACAGGGTGGTCAGCGTTGGGATGGTAGAGCATGTGGGCAGGGGCAACTATGAAGAGTTTATACAATGTGCCAAATCTGTAATGAAACCGGGCGGCCTGTTCCTTCTTCACTATATCAGCGCGCTGAAAGAATATCCGGGCGATGCATGGATCAAGAAATATATTTTCCCGGGCGGAGTAATCCCGAGTCTGAGGGAGATTCTCCATATTGCAGGAGAACAGCAGTTTTATACAGTGGATGTGGAAAGCCTGCGGAGACATTACAATAAGACACTGCTGTGCTGGTACCGGAATTTTCAGGAGCATCAGGAAGAAGCGGAAAAGATGTTTGACGAACAGTTTGTGCGGATGTGGGAACTGTATCTGTGCGCCTGTGCCGCCGCTTTCATGAACGGAATTGTTGACTTACATCAGATTCTCTTTACCAATGGGGTCAGTAATGAATTACCGATGACCAGATGGTTTTAGACGGGTCTTGAAATTGGACGGCTGTCTCTCAAAAAGGCAGCCGTCCAATATTTTTCTCAGTGAACTTGTATGATACGCACGGCGTCCGCGTGAAAGACGTCGTCCTGAAATTCTCCCTTCAGAGACACAGAGACTTCTTTTTTTATCGTCTGAAAGGAGGCGTCGGAATCTTTATGGCTGGCCCCGCCGTCGTAAATATCCCGCAGGGTAAACACTGTATTATTGTCAAAGACTACCTTTACCAGCTCTTCGTCAGGGATTTCGTCTCCTCCTGCGGATGCTACCATCAGAAGTTCGCCGTTGTCCAGCAACGTGCTTTCTGAAGGAGCAATAAAAAAGGAATCCGTATCAATTTTGTATACGGTACCCTCAAAATCCGCATCAATGGCGGCCGCTACATCCGCATCGTAGACATGCCATTTACCGGAAGTTTTCGATTCGTTTCCTGCATTTTCGGGGCTGCCTTCGCTATCCTGTTTCTGTCCTTCTGTGGCTTCACCTGTATCATCAGAGACGTCGGGGCCGTTACCTTCGGCATCATCAGAGACGTCGGGGCTGTTACTTTCGGCGTCATCAGACGCTGAGTCTTCAGGTTCCGTTTCATCCTCTTTGGTCGGCGTGTCTGTGTTGTCCGCGATTGGTTCCGGCCCATTTGTTTCATTCCCGTCAGCAGGCGAAGAACCGCAGCCAACAGTCAGCATGGCCATCATGCAGACTACCAGAGATAACGCGATCAGTTTTTTCCATTTGTACTTCATTTTTTATGTCCTCCTTTTTTCAAGTTCGTCCCTATCATAGCATGGGAATCTCTAAACTATCTTTAAAGGAGAAGCTTTTTAAGAAAACAATCGCTTAAAAATCAAAATCATCAAAATCCGTACGAATAAAAGAGCGGCGTCGCTGTTTGCGTTTGATGCGGTTGTTTCTGCGCTTGGCAGTCCTTCCGTTGGTAATCAGTGCGTGTATCATAAATACGGCGATAAAAATGGCGGCGAGAATCAAAATAACAAGCAGAACCCTTTTTATGTTGATAAAGATAGTGTTTTGCGCCTGGTCGGACTCCGTTTCTGTCTTTACCTCTGCTTTTTCCACGCTTATGTCCGTAGCCGTCATGTTCGTGTCAAATTCATAGGTGGAGGTATTTTCGGTAGCAAGATTCAGATAAGCGTTACCCACATACATACCGTGGTAAGAATAGTTAATTCCTGCCACACGATTATCATCCGACAGACTATAGTCAATTTCTGAATCCAGATCCTGAAAGGTGACAGTATTTGGAATGATGACATAGCTGTCCGTGTCTATGGAGAGAATGGGTTTTGAATTTCCGAAAAGATCATTTCCAATCTGCAGAAAGCCTGTAGATTCAATGCTGTATTTTTCTTCGTTTTCGGAGATATTTAACACTTGGAAGTTGTGGAAGCCATAGTCAAATAACTCCACTGTATCTGTAAACTGGTCGGGAGATTCTTCCTTAAAGACAACACAGACAAGACGCATGCCATTTTGCTCCGCGCAGGTGACTAATGTCTGTCTGGAATCATCCGTGTATCCTGTTTTACCGCCCAAAATACCGTCATAGGGAACCTCCCCGTTGATCAGTTTATGCTTGTTATTCTTATAGAAATCGTCAGGCTGTGTGGAGGTAGGCTCAAAATGATAGCGGGGCGTATTGCTGATTTTGCAGAGCATTTCATTTCGGAAAAAATAACTTGAAATGACTGCAAGATCGTAAGCGCTGGTGTAATGCTGGGGGTCGTGAAGACCGTTGGGATTGACAAAATGTGTGTCATTACAGCCCATCTCTTCTGCACGCTCGTTCATCAGGGTCACAAAACTGTCAATAGAACCGGAGACATATTCTCCCGCGGCATTGGCAGCTTCGTTGGCGGAGGCTACCATAATTCCGTAGAGACATTCTTCCAGAGTAATGGATTCACCCATATCCATACCCATGTTGGAACCGTCTGTCGGCACGCTGAAAACAGCATCGTGGCTAAATTCCACCATGTCGTCCAGATTTCCGTTTTCCATCGCCAGGAGAGCGGTCATAATTTTAGTGGTACTCGCGGGGTAAAGACGTTCGTGAATGTTTTTTGAATAGAGAATAACGCCTGTGTTGGCGTCCATCAGGATAGCGGCCTGGGCGCTCACCTGCGGGCCTGTGGGCCAGTTGTCAATTTCATTAGATTGTATGGGAAGCGCTTTGCGGGCTTCAACCTCTTCCAGCAGTTCATCCATGCTGGCCGCCTTTACAGTCAGGGCGCCGGAAAAAAAATTGCCGAAAACCAGCATAAAAGTAAGAAGCAGACCTATGATCCGTCTGGATGGAAATAGCAGATTTTTATCAGATAAAAACATATGGTAAAACCTTTCTATGATAACAAGTATATGATAAAGTCGATAAATTACTGTCTCTTATACACATCTCCGAGCCCACGAGACTAGCC
>CAMQTN010000098.1 GCA_947037115.1 uncultured Lachnospiraceae bacterium | reverse complement strand
TTCAAAATAAGATTGGATCATCTTCTTTTTATGATTGACAACCATATAAAAATGACTGCATCCATAGTCTACAAAATTATTGATAATCCGCTCAGAAA
Source organism: uncultured Lachnospiraceae bacterium (assembly GCA_947037115.1). GTDB lineage: Bacteria > Bacillota > Clostridia > Lachnospirales > Lachnospiraceae > UBA3282. The sequence goes on along the minus strand of CAMQTN010000098.1, from coordinate 13,196 downwards.
TGGGGATTTCCCCTATAGGAATCAGTGCCTTTGGCAGGATCTTGGTATAGGGAAAGAGTCTTGTCCCTTTGCCACCCGCCATCATGACCACAGGGCAATTCAGATGATAATTTTTCCGAACTCTCAGACCGCTTTTAAATACTACCTCTATAACTTCGCCGTTATAATTGACAATCGGAATGGAATAGACTTCTGTGGCTCTAAAGAGCTCGTCCACTTTATTTCTGTCATAGCGGACCAGGAACTCGGGTTGATAATTGGCGATATACTTAAGAGATAGTCCCGTATCACCGTCTCCAAGCGCATATCTTCTCACATCACCGTCAGAAACAGAAGCTGCCAGCTTACCGTTATCAACCACATATACCACCTTACAGCGCACGCGCTCCAACCGTTCCACCGCCTCTTTAATAGTGGCGCTCTCTTCAATCAACAAATCTGCAATCTGCATACTTTTCTCCATATCAAAGAAGGTTACTGCGATGACATGCGTCGAAAACTACCCATATATCAAGGAATAGCTGTCTATGCTGTCTATATGTTCCCTGTACCAGCCATACAATTCCTTCACTGCCGTGCGCATATCTGTCAGCTCCCAATCCGGCAGTTCTGCCCGTATCCTGTCGTTATTGGCCGTATACTCATTCGCCCATCCTTCGCTGCAGACAAAAATATTCTGCGGTTCATCCGCAGTTTCATTGACAAGCTGCGCCAGCTCAAAGAGACTTACCCGTACGCCGCTCACCGCATTATAAACGTGATATTTCGGATTTTCCAACTGGATAAACATCTCTGTCAGTCTGCAAAAATCATCGATCCATAAATAATCGAAATAACAGTCTTTCCGCAGGGAAAGAGGTAATCCTTTTAAGGATTTGCAGCAGAGATTGGAAATATACTTGGTCTTCCAGTATTCGTATTTCCCAAAGATACCAAACAAACGTAGATTATAGATGTTTTCACTTTTCTCTATCATCTGATTGGCCGTATATTTCATCAACCCATACTGATCCGTCGGAATTAGATGTTTACTGATATCTTCTTCTGTTACGGACTGAATCGGAAAACGCTTATCATACTCCGCGCCGGAACCGGCATAAATCATCCTGCCGTACAGATCAGAATGCCTGAAGAAATTCAGAAATATTCTCAGATTATAATCCAAAATCCTGCTTCCGTCCTTAGTCGGATCCGTTCCATTGACATAAACCGCAAAGTTAAGCACGACATCATAGTGGGTTTTCCGCAGGCAGTCGGCAACCTGCTCCTCCTCAATGCAGTTTAATTCCCTGCTGGTAGGCGCGTATATATCATATCCCTTCTGTATAAGATATTCTTTAACATTCCTGCCCACAAACCCGGAACCCCCGGTCATTAAAATCTTCATGTCTATCCTCTGTATACTCCTCTGTCCACCATATAATAATTCTCATATCTTCTGTTGTTTAACAGGCATGCCAGAACGGAACCGCCTCCCTGCACCCGAAACAGAGAATCGCAGACAGACAGCAAATACGTTTCTATCAGATAATCAACGGAACGTTCCTGCACACTCTGATCGTCTGTCTCAATCATGCCACCTTTTCCCTCTGGGAAAGGATTTCCCTTCTCGTCAAAATACCTCGGCAGAGCTCTGTCAGCCATATATAAGCACTTTTCTCCAAACTCCTGCTTCATCCTGTCCATATAATATCTGTCGTCAGCCGACACAAAAATGTATTCGCAGCCGAATTCCCTCATATACTGGTTAGTCAACTCAATATATTCGTCAATGTTTAAACCCTTTGGATGGTTCACATACATCTGCGTATGAGCCACCTCTCCCCAATACAGACCGGCGCGCATCCCGATCCCTAATATCTTCGCATCTCCCGCACATTCAAAAAGGTTTTTTCGGATTTCCTCCGCCCTCTCGAGAATTTCCGGCCGAATCCGAATGTATTTCGCAGTCGTCTCAAAATACGGCGTGTACATTTCATCCGATAACTCTTTCATTCTTTTCCAGTCCATACTGCCGTAGGGCTGTCCCTTGTCCGGCGCCAGAATCACATGCCTGCTCCGATAGACGTCCTCTAGGGAATAACCCGAAACCGGCTGTTCAAAATAATATTCCCACGCGTTTTCCTTCCCCTGGTGCTCCTTATTTTGAATCCCCGGGATATAACAACGTTTCAAATCAACTATCGGTATCCACCCCCGATCAACGGCATATTTAATATTGTTAAGCACGATGCTGACCGTAGTGGCCAGTCCCCAAGTCTGAGGACACTCAGAATAAATGACGTAAAAAGTTTTATCCTTGTTCAGGTCTCCATAGCACTTTTTATGCATGGCACGCCTGTTTTTATAAATTGTTATTATTTTCTGAAATCCTTCGTTATATGCTCTTCTGACCTGATCCGGAACAAGTTTTCGATATAGTCTTAAAATAAAATTCATTTAATCTTCCCCAAAAATCTCTCTTTTATCCCGCACCACTGCTACGCCGTTTCCAATTTCGTATATTATATCACAGTTTTTGACCGTTGTCAGTCTGTGCGCCACTACGATCATAGTCTTCTCTCCCTGTAGCTTCTCAATCGCCTCAATCAGGGCTTTCTCCGTATCGTTATCCAATGCAGAAGTGGCTTCATCCAACACCAAAATCTCAGGATCGTGATATAGCGCTCTCGCAATGGCAAGCCGCTGTCTTTGTCCCCCGGACACTCTCACGCCGGACTCTCCGATTTCCGTATCAACCCCTTCCGGCAGTTGTTCCACAAACTCCTTTAACTGAGCCTGTTCCAGAGCCCGCCACACCAGTCCGTCGTCAATATATTGATCCTCAATACCAAAAGCCACATTTCTTCTGATGGTGTCACTGATCAAATAGGCCGACTGCGGAACATATCCCAATAAATTACCCCATTTCTGTCCAAGCTCCCGTATATCTGTACCATCCAGTGTAACCGCTCCCTTCTGTGGCTCCAGCAGTCCTAGAATGATATCCGCCAAAGTGGTCTTTCCCGCTCCGGAAGTGCCGATAAAAGCGACCGCGCTACCTTTCTGGATTTTCATACAAAGACCGGCCAGCACCTTTTTATCCCCGCTCGGATACTGCCACGAAATATCGTTCACAGATATCTCCCTGTGAAATTCCGCTTTCTCTTTTTCTTCGTCTGATTCCTCTGCCGCTATCACATCCCCGGCAATATCCTCCACATGCCTGTAGGTTGCATTCACGGCAGAAACCGAATACAGAATATTGTTGACGCTGCTGGAAATCTTTCCAAGCGAAGGCAAAACCCGAAATGCCGCAATCGCAAAGGAAGACAGCTCCGGCAGAACCGCCACCATATCCATGGAATAACTGTTCCCCAGACAAAGCGCCGCCAAAAAACCGGAAACGAACAACGCTTCTATGATATAAGCCGGGCTTGCCAGCGACAGGGTATACTGGCTGGTTATCCTGCTCTGTCTTTCGCTGGTATTGGCATAATGATTTACGAAGTATTTCTGTCTGCCCAGAATTTTAATTTCCTTGATGCCCTGAAACAGCTCCAATGAATATTTATACATATATTCACCGTTTACACGGGTCTTCTCTCCCCATTCTCTGCATAGATTACGGAAAAGCTTCAGAACCAGCAACAGGCAGAACGCCGCTATCACCACAGAAATCAATGCAAACTGATAATTGACCACAAAAATATAAACCACAATCAACGTGATCGTAATGCAGTCTGTCAGAAGCGTAAAAGCGGCGTTCAGAAAATTGGATACGCCGGCCACATCGGTTCCGATATCCCGCAGACACTCTCCCGAAGAATAGCCCAAAAAGAACGTGTATTTGCGATGTGTGTACGCCATCAGGATTCTGGTCGCCAGCTCCCGGCCGATCTTATTGCTGTATCTGGCCCTCACATAGGTAAACAGGCACATATACAGGTTTTTGACAAAATACAGACCAATGGTACAAAAACACAGAAAGTTAATCAGCTTCACAGGCGTATCCAGCGAAAGCCGTTTTGCCACGTCAGCAATATACGCATTCTCCAACAGCTTTTCCGGCGATATCATGGCCTGCACAAGGGGCAGGATAATGGAAACACCCAACGTCTCAAGCACCGCCGCGACCATGGTCATAAAGAAAACCAGAACCGTCTGTCGCTTTTGCTTCCTAGAGAGGATATGATTCAGTTTTCCCAAAATTTCTCCGGTACTTTTTATATCATTAAGCATCAGGCCCTCCTATTTTTTGCACTCCAATATCAGACTGCAAATTTCCCTGACAATTTCCAAATCCAGATCCGCATACAAAGGCAGCGTCATAACCCGCCTGCTGACATACGCCGCTCTCGGCGTCAGCCCGGCGTCAAATCTGTCTTTATAACATGAAACCGCATTTGTCAGCGGATAAAAATACTTTCTCGCAAATATGTTGTTTTGTCGCAGCTTTTCGCATATCTCGTCCCGATCCGCCCCGAATTTTTCTTCGTCAACCACAATCGGGAAATACGCATAATTGGGTTCCACATCCTTCTGTATCACATTGAGCTGCAATCCGTCTATGTCCGCCAACAGGCGGCGGTATTCCTGTACGACTCTTTTTCTCAGTGCCAGCACCTCTTCCATATGCCTCAAATTACAAAGACCCATGGCAGCGCAAAATTCATTCATTTTCGCGTTAGCACCGACACCGTCAATCTCAGCCTCAGACTGTATTCCAAAATCCTTCAGACTGTATACCGCCTGTCCGAACTCCCGGTCTTTAAAACATACCGCCCCGCCTTCCACCGAGTGAAACACTTTGGTTGCATGGAAGCTGAAGCAGGAGGCGTCCCCGAAGCTGGCGACTCCCCTCCCTTTATACCTGACGCCAAAAGCATGAGCGGCGTCATAAAGCACCTTCAATCCGTATTGACTGGCAATCCTCTCTATCTCTTCCACCTGACAGACATTGCCATACACATGTACTGGCAGGATTGCGCAGGTTTTCGGCGTAATCAACTCCTCAATCTGGGAAACGTCCATCGTATAGTCTTTCGGATCTATGTCGCAAAATACGGGCTGTAATCCGTTTCTCACAATGGCGTGCGTTGTCGAAATAAAGGTAAAAGGCGTCGTGATCACCTCCCCCTTTAAGCCCATCGCCTGTAGGGACAGCTCGATTGCCATATGCCCATTGGTAAAAAGATCCGTATTCTCCACACCAAGATAGGCCGAAAGCTCCGCCCGAAACTGATTGTGCTTCGCTCCCATATTGGTCAGCCAGCGGCTCTCCCACAAATCCCGTATCTCCGCTGTGTATTCCTCAAATGAAGGCATAGAAGATCTGGTCACAAGTATTTTTTCATCCATTCCCACTTTCTCCTTCCCTGTCACACAGAAAGTAACGTCCACTGTTCCGAATACAGCGCTCTATAGCCATCTTCCCCGTTGCACCAACGCTCCGGCGCTATTACGATCTTATCGGCGCTGCGGGATAAAAACTGTCCCCACCAGCTGAACGTGCTGTTTGATATGATAAAGTGTTTACATTTCGTCATCAAATACAGACTTTCATAATTGTCATGACCGGGATTGTCATAGACCACCGGATATGAAAATGGCAATGTTTTCACCGCATCCATCCCGTCTGAAAAAATATAAAAAACCGGATGTTCCAATTTTTCCGCCATTTTGTCCATCGCATGAAAATAATAGGCATCCGTACAGACTCCGAACTGCGGATGATTCACATAATCACCGCGTCGGATATGAACACAGACCGACTCGGTCTCTTCCATCTGCTTCGCTGTATTTTCAATTTCCCGTGTCATTTCCTGTACATTTTCAAAGTCAGAAAGTAGCACGTCTCTTATGGCTTCCATCGCTTTCGCATTCTGAAACCATCCGTTGATAAAGATATTCTTATGCAACTTAAGAAGTGCCGCGCTTTCCACCCCCGCATAATGATCCTTCTGCACAATCCCCAAAAGACCAAACAGCTTCTCCAGCTTTTTTTCTCTTACAGCCGCAACCGCTTCAGGACGCCCTGCCACAAAATAACTGACCAGTCTTCCAGCCAGATCTTCCTGAAATCTTGCCACAGCTCCCCCAGAATTCTCTTCCAGAATGCTCACAGAATCACACAGCCGGAAATGATGCAGACTGAACTCTCTCTGCCTGTCTTCGTTGACGCGGGCGATATCCAATCCGATCCGGTCTATGCTCAGCTCCAACTGTATTTTCCTCGCCATGGCATATTGAAACATCTGATTGCCCAGACCACCTTTGATCTTCACTACTATCATTTCATATATCCTCTATGCGTAAGTCGAAGGAAAAGTTTTCTCCCTAACAGCCGGTATACCAAATAAGTAAGTGGATCTCGATACCATTTAGCCTGCTCCCGATTCCAACTGTCATTACTGTCTAGCAATCTGTCATTATCATGATTCACTTCCACACGATCCAGTTTATATTCAAAATCCCTGTCCGTATCCAACCGCTGCCCTACATGCTGCACATGTTCATCGCGGTCACCTATAATATTCTGACCGCTTCCGTCAAACCCCCAATTTCTGACTTTCGTCCGCACAGGATTAATGGCGCAAAAATCGTTAAGCGCCATAAATATTCCTCTGTTCACATCGATATTCAGCAGTTCCTGTTCCTCGTTTCCACTTATCAGTCTTCCTAGCATCCTTGAAAAAAGACGGCTTCTGTTTTTGTAAAGTTGTTTCATCAGCTTCACGTCTTTCGCCGCATTGATCCAAGTCCTCATCGTCAGCTGTTCCTGAACAACCGCTTCCTTTTCTCTCCAAATTCCCATTCCCCATTCACAGCCATCTGTCAGCGGAATCACATTATCCTCACCGTGATGGAATGGATAATCATCAATATACCCACATATCCCGTATACTTTCGGATGGTTCTCATATAACTCCAAGCCTTTGTCTATATACGCCAGAAAATTTGGCGCAAACTCGTTATCATCCTCCGTGTAGATCAACCTGTCATGATTTTCAAAAGCCGCACGTCTCAAAAACTGATAATTTTCATATACGCCCAAGTTTGTTTCCTGAAAATACAAATGAACTCCCGCAAAACCCGCAATCGGTTTCTGCAACAGTTGACAGACTTTTTCCCAGCCTTCTTTATATTCATCATTGGGCGGATAATCCACACTGATATACAATTCCGTTTGATCCGCATAAGTATTCTCTTTTAGCGATGCAATGCATCGCTCCAAATGTTCATACCTGTTACATGTGATAATGATAACCGGCGCATATATCATAGCGATACCAGCCCTTTCCTTTCATCCAAACCTAAAATTGCTTATGCCCTATCCATTATATAGAGTCTCTTCGAAAAACTCAATCAGCCACTCGAATTTCCTCATAATTATCAAAAAGAAACATGACATAATTCCCAGACCGATAGTCCGCCTCCCTCTGATCCAGCATCTTTTTCAAAGGACACACCATATACTCTTCATCTGTAAACAGCAGAAAAACTCGCCCTTCCGGCACAGTGGTCAAATGTTCCACAGTCTGCAACCATGGCAGCACTTCATCCACGCCATACTGATCAGACACGCCATCCTTCAAAGTCCACACATCAATTATCCCATCTGACAACTCTGTCAATACATTGGCATTCCAAAATGTCGCATATCCTGCTAAAACATTCTCCTCTTCCAGATATGCCACAATAGGCCTAAGCTCCGCCGTCTTGTCAAGACAACCGTACCGCGCATAGCGAAGCACTCCACTGAGAAAAACGCCAACTCCCAAAAAGCCCAACAGTCCTATCTTCCAATAACGATTCCAAGAAATCTCTGTCAGATTCAACAGGATAACCGGAATGGCAAAAACCATTGCCGCCATATTATATCTATCGGAATACAACATATCTGTAAACGTATACATGCAAAAAAAGACGCCGTACACACACAGAAAATATGCGGTCAGAAGCCATGTCTGATCGGGCTCTTTCCATTTTCTCACGAATGTTCTGATCACGCACACCGCCATAACAACCGCAAGCACACAGCTAAAGGCACTCGCCACCGGCGTCGGCTCATGATTCCCATAAGAATAACCGAAGGCACGCAGGGTTCCGAAAAAGAGATCAACGATCCCCTGCACTGACACTCCGAATTTCATATCACTGACCCAGGTCTCGAAATGATACCTTCCTGCCAACACCTTCGAATTTACCAGATATCCGGCGCAGGAAGCTGCAAACCCTGCCACCGAACAGACCAGATACCCTGATGGTTTCTTCTGAATCAGCGCCATTAGAATTGTCACCGCAAGAAGCGGCAGATACAACACGACTACATGTCTGGCCCCGCCAAGTCCCGCCATAAAAGCAAGGCCTGCCGTAATCACAAGCAAGACCTTCTTCATCCGCGCCGAGGCCTTCGCAAAGTGGAACACCAAACCCACCGCAAAAAAGGAGATACTGATAAACGACGCATACAAAAGCGCCAGCAGTACATATTCAAAATAGCCGTCGGAAACCGGCCAAAGCAGAAAAATCGCGGAGACCGCATAGATCCTGTCCTGTCCCATGTGATGCATCATATAGTAATAACTTACGAGCATCAACAGATAGGAAACGACGCAGGCCCCTGTCCTGACCATCGTCCAGTCCTGAAAAATATGAAAGAAAAAAGAATACAGTATCTGTATGTTCAGCACTCTGAGCTCTGTAGAATAGTACCAGTTCTTAGAGATCAGCACATGTTCTTTATTTAACAGTCTCGCCAAAAGCATCTCACTGGAAATGTCAGAATCAGTCAGACAGTCTCCGTGAAGCCACATAAAAACAGAGAGATAAAAAAACAATCCGATCAGGCATATCCACGGCAAGGCCTTGATCCATTTATTTAACATCTTATCCGTTTCCTGCTTCATTCCAGACAAACGCTCCTCTCCCCGCCGCATTTACTAAGGCAGCTCCCAGCACCGCCGCTATATGCCGATCCCGTATACGGCGGATACCGCGTCTTCCCACTGCCCCCGCTCTCTTAAAAGCGCGCAGATCACATCCCGCACCGCACCGCTTCCGCCCTTTGCCTGCGACACATAATCCGCACAGGCCTTCACTTCGTCACAGGCATCCGCAGGACATCCCACAAAACCGCACAGCTTCATGGGCGGCAGATCGTTCAGGTCGTCTCCGATATAGCCGACCTCCTCCCCGGTTATACCGTTTATCGTCATAAAACCCGCCAGATACGTGGCCTTATCCTTGATGTTCTGCACAATATAGTCGAATTTCATCTCCTGCATTCTGCGGGTTGTAGCCTGACATTCCCTTCCGGTCAGCACCATCAGTTTGATCCCCACCTGATGCGCCGCAAAAAAACCGGCGCCGTCTTTCGTGCAGAATTTCTTCAGCTCGTTACCGTGCTCGTCGTAATAAATTCCAGCATCTGTCATGGTACCGTCCACGTCGATCACAAGATATTTTATTTTACTCAGGCGTTCCCTGTCCAACATAGGATTCCTCCCGCTTTACAATACTTCATCCATTATATAGGGAATCCGTTAAAAACACAACCTCTATCTGCTTACGGATATTCTCCACGCATGCGCGGTTTCTGATATTTTCTTCCATTCCCTTGGTATATTGGCTGGCCATATAGGAAGTGACATAGTTGCCGCCCTCTTTCTGATAGCCGTCGAAGCCTGCCACATACACCTTCTTCACTTCCAGTTTGATCAACAGCTTCATCAGCATTATGACACAGTTGTCACAAACACCTTTCTCATTGAAGGAAAGGTCCGCATAATTGAGCACATTCGGCTCCTCACACACATCCGTCATATTGGAGGTAATCAACACCGTACTGTCCTGTCGCTTCTCTTCCAGCGCATCATAGCGCATGGCATTGGAACAGAAAATATAGTCCGCACAGAAATCTACAGGCGCAAAATTCGCGGCAAACACAATCGGCGCCTCTTCCCTGATGAAGATTTCAATTTCCTCCCGCCGCTTAAGGATGCTGGCGCCCGGCGCCAAAATCAGTATCTTTTTCCCCTCCAGCTGTTCCTCCAATGTCCCAAGCAGCCTCGAATCATCAACCTCGTGGTTCTGGAATTTCCGATACAGTTCCTCGATATACGCCTCGTCATAAGCAGTCTTTTTGCTCTCCTCGATCCCCCCGAGAATCTGATTGATCTGTTTCGCCCGCAGCCGACCCTTTCCAATCAAATACTCTGCGTAGTTCCTGTGCAGATTAAACTTGGCGGACAGTGCATATGGCGTGCTGTAGCCCCACGGCTCAATCTGCTTCAACTGTGCGATGTGATCGTCAATACCGTCCAGCACAGGATTCACATCGTAGACAGACCCCTGTGTCTTATTCATGTAGTCCATGATCAGCTCCATACAAAGATTGCCCGGGGTCCTGCCCATACCGAGCATGGAGGCGTCGATCACGCTCTTTCTCTCGCTGGCCTTCATGGCGATGAACTCCTGCGCCAGCGAGTAGGACAGCGCCAGATTTTCGTGCAGATGCAGTCCGATCACAATGGACTTGTCCAGATTGTGCTCAATCAGTGAATAAATGCGCAGCAGATCAGATTTCATCATAGAGCCGAAAGTATCCACAATGGAAAACGCATGGGGCTGGATCCGATTCACTTTTGCCAGCAGTTTCAGAATCATCTCATCGGAATATCCCATAATGTTGATGGGATTACAGAAGACCTTATACCCCTTCTCCTTCGCTTTTTCTATGAATGTCAATCCTTCATCGATATCATAGTCATGGAAGGTCACGCGGATGGCGTCGATGGTTCTGCCATCGTACTCCTCAAGTTTATCAATGTCATATTTATTATGCAGCGCCATGGCCGTAAACATCGTATTGCCTCTCTTCTCGGGCAGTACGGGGATCATTTCACTACAGTTGTTGTACAACGCCTTATCCTGATCGTACTCACAGTTTCGCAGAAAACCAAGCTCCACATAGTCCACCTGGGACTCCACAAGCTGTCGAATGATACTTCGAATCGTATGGTAACCGAAGTTCCAGTCATTGATATACCCGCCGTCCCGGAGAGTACAGTCCAGTAATTTAATAGATGACATACCTGTCAGCTCCAATCCTCTTTTATGATATCCAGTATAACACCGAACCCAACCGCAAGGCAAGTTTCCCTGATTTTACTTATGCCGCCGTAGGATGCCGCCTCTCTTATCTCTCAACCATTCCACTCCCATAAACAATATTCCGATCATGGTTGCCAGCAGCCCCGCTTTCTGCAGCAGCGGCTCATATACAATCCTGACATGATGCCTCCCCTCCGACAGTTTTACCGCAGTAAATCCGATATTTGCACGTTCCGTCGGCACTTCCGACTGATCCACATACACCTTCCATGCCCTGTCATAGGGGATGCTCAGGAAAAGATAACCGCCGACGGCATCTATATCGCCTTCCAGACAATTATCCGTGTATTGTAAATTATTCAGCGCATGACACTGTAATATTGCAAGCGCCTCCCTCGCCTGCTCTAATTCATACCAGTATACGGACAATCTGTCAATATGATACGCCGTGTCCTCTGCCAGTTCCAAAACAATATCCTGCCCGGCCTTTTCGATTTTGACCAGTTGGTCCCTCTGTCCCGTGGTATAAATGTTCTGCGCATCATGAACCGCCAGCGTTTTACCGTCTACTCTGATTACTCCTCCTCCCTCTGTCGATTCCGCCTCTGTTCCTTCCAGATAAAGATATAATTCCCCCTCCCCAAAATCAAAAGCCGACAAATCGTCCCTCACATGCACGATTACCTGTGCATCCTTTCCTGCAGTCAACAGGCCATTCTCCTCCACAACATTTATGTATTCTGTCTCACAATTCAGTGCCGTTATCGTGTCCCACGACACCTCTTGATCAAAGCCGGAAACTTTTTCCGGGTTTTCCAGCACAAGCCTCCTTGTCATGACCTCCTGCCTCTCCAGCGGAGACATCTGCATAAAAGCCTTCTCATCAATCTCTGACGTATACTCGACCCCCTGCGGTAACCAGAAGGCGTTCTCTTCCATCTCCCCTCCCTTCTCATAATACTTCACACTCAAAAGAGACTCCGGCACCTGACGGCCGTCCAGTCCGCCAAGATAGTTGATTGTCCGCATTGCCGGAGATATTTTTAAAGCATCATAAAAAGACCAGATATTACCGTTCATAATACTGTAATATCCCCAGCATCCCTGGTATCCCTGTAACAGTGCGCCCTGATTTGCATTCTCCTGTCTGTCAGTCCGATACCATTCGTCTGCCGGCTGTATCTGTTCCACCGCCTGCGCAACATCTTCCATCTCGGATCTTGGCATAAAGGAAAGGTATAGTTCCTGACCGCCAATCTGATAAGGCCCCTCCAAAAAGATCATATTCAGCATCAAATTTGTATACAGCGCTGTCATCAGTCTATTCCTGCGTTTTCCCGCATCTGAAAAAAGCATCCAGGCACAAACCGCCGTCACCACGACGCAGGCGGCCGTTCTGATCTTATCCTGCTGTACCATATAGTGATAACTTATGGAACAGACAAAAACAGCAATGGCAGCCGCCATTCTTTTTTTACTCACCGTCTCCTCTCCGTGCTCGAGCAGCAGAATCACCGCATAGGCAATACCGAAATAGACGGCGTACACCCATCTTGTATTGGGATAGGAAAAACCGTTCATCATACTCCATACAAACGGACTCGCATAAGCGACCGTCAAAAGTACAGAGAATATACGTTCCCTTTTATTGTGACTGAGCCAGCACCGGATGACTGCCAGAAACGCAACAAAAGAAATGCCGAGAGACACCGCAAACATCGCAGATTTTTTATGTATAAACAGATTCTCCAGCTTTAACAGAAGCTCCTGCGCTGTCCAGTACAGATACGGTCCACCGATAATACCAGTTTCCATTCTGGCACTCATCAAAAAACCTTTGATCATGGGAAACAGTATCACACCGGAAAGCAAAATCCCCCTCAAATAGTGCTTGGAAACACAAAGCACTTTTGGGAGAAATCCCCGGAAATTTTTCGGATATCTGATAAAATACTCTACCAGTGCATAGACAAAAATAAGAATTGTCTGAATATACAGAAAATAGAAACTACAGCATGCCTGTAACGCAATAAGGAGAGAGCGCTTTTGGGGGGGGGGGGGGGGGGGGGGGGGGGGGGGGGGGGGGGGGGGGGGGGGGG
>CAMQTN010000097.1 GCA_947037115.1 uncultured Lachnospiraceae bacterium | reverse complement strand
ATTTCATATTGATTCCCTTTTTTGTCTGCTCTACCGCCTTTTTCTAATGGCATATTATCCTCCCAAATAACAATAACTTTTAATATTCAAACAGCAATACTCTATTACAAATATTAATCTGAATAACAGGAAACCTTTGCATAGGGCAGTCCTTCTCATAAGATATAAGCAAGGAAACCGCCTCCATGCAAAAGCAACACAGCGAATATTTCAAATTGCCCAAATAGCAACTCTTAAAATTTATAACCATTTATAAAGATAGCTAATTCTTTGTCTCTCCACACCCCACATCAACTACCGCAGAAACCTCAAAATACTTCTCAATCCGCTTATTCCGATTCCCCTCTTCATCTTCTTCAAACACAAAATGCTTATAAAACTGCCTAAAGCAAAGGACTTCTAGATATGTTTCCTTTGTATTCCCACCACACATTCTGTGTGACACGTATGCCCGAACTGATCCACCGCCCGCACTCTCCTGATCTCATACCCGCCCTGACAAAGTATCTTCAAATCTCTGGCAAGAGTGGCGGGATCACAGCTTACATAAACGATCCGTTCCGGCTGCATCGCAATCATCGTATCCAGACACTTTTCGTCACATCCTTTACGGGGCGGATCAACCACGATCACATCCGGGCGAAGCCCCTCTCTCTCGTAAAGTTTTGGCAGAACCTCCTCCGCCTTACCCACATAAAATTCCGCATTTGTAATCTGATTCCTGCGGGCATTTTCTCCAGCGTCCTCTATGGCCTGCGGCACAACCTCCACACCGTAGACCTTTCCCGCCCGTTTTGCCATAAAGAGCGATATCGTCCCGATCCCGCAGTAAAGATCACAGACCGTTTCCTTTCCCGTTAATTCTGCATATTCCAGCGCAAGATGATACAGCTTTTCAGTCTGACCGGGATTTACCTGATAGAAGGACAGGGGCGAGACGGAAAATGTAATCCGCTCCGTCGATCCCAAAACACCAAGGCTGTCCTCGATGCGATCCCTTCCCCAGAGCGTCCGTATTTCATTCCCCATAATAACGTTCGTTTTTTCCCGGTTCACACTGACAGCGATACTGACAATTCTTTTTCCCGCATCCTCTTTTTCGGCTGTCGATGCCGCGCCATTCGACAGCGCTTCTCCTAAATCTCCTCCCACAAGCCGCAGTCCCGACAGTTTTTCCACCAACCGCTCTTCCGCCGGCAGCCTCTTCCCGTTAATCACCAGACACACCATAATTTCACCGGAAGAAAATCCTGTGCGGATTAGCACATGACGCACCAGCCCTTCTCCCGTGGCTTCCCGGTAGGCGCTCACGCCATTCTCCCGCATATAAGAAAGAACAGCTTCCAGAATATCCCTGTTTTCCGACGGCCCAAGCATGCAGTCGGTGTTTGCAATAATATCATGAGTCCTGCCTGCATAAAAGCCCGCAATCAGGTTACCGTCCCTGTCATACCCGATGGGAAACTGCGCCTTATTGCGGTAATGCCACGGCTCTTCCATCCCGACAATCGGCTCCATAACCGCATCGATCTGCTCCGGCGTAAAGCCGCCTATCCGTAAAAGGTTTTCCCGCACTTTATCCTGTTTATAAATAAGCTGTCTCTCATACTGCACGGCCTGAATCTGACAGCCGCCGCACTGTCTGTGAAAAATACACTTCGGTGTCACACGAAAAGGAGAAGGCGTCACCACCTTCTCGACTCTCGCATAACCGTAATTTTTCTTACATTTGGTAATCCGCGCTTCCACTGTATCACCGATCACCGCATCCTTCACAAACAGAGTGTACCCGTCCGCCCTGCCTATACCTTCGCCATTGTTTCCGATATCCTCTATGTTTACCGTTACAACATCATTCTTTTTATATTCCATAAACTTTCCCCGCTCCGAATGTTTTACTAAAGCTTTGTACTCCGCAGATTAGACTCAAACAATCGGTTAAAGCCAAGCCATCCTGTCTCAGTGCTGTTCTCCAGAATCTCCGTAAAAGTTTCCATCTTGGCGTCAACATTATCCGCAAAATTCAGAGCCACCGCCTCCACAATCGCAGGCTTCTTAGGCGAGCCAAACTCAAACTCCCCATGGTGGGCGAGAATACAGTGCTTCAACTCGTTGGCAAGCAGCGCCGGAAATCCCTCTATCATTCGAACCTTCTCCCCAATCATCTCACTTCCAATCACAATATGTCCGAGAAACTGCCCGTCATCCGTATAATCGTTCTGGGGAAAAAGCGACAGCTCTTTTGTCTTGCCGATATCATGACAGATCGCTGCCGTGATAAGCAAGTCTCTGTTCAAAACCGCATACTGCGTACAAAAATAATCGCAGAGTTTCGTCACCGCCAGCGTATGTTGTAATAAGCCGCCTACAAATCCATGATGTACCGTCTTGGCTGCCGAAGACTGCCGAAAGGACTTGATGAAAGTTTCATCCTTTACAAAGAAGGCCTCCAGCAGTTCGTGGAGATAAGGATTTTTGACGCCCGCAATAAAATCCAAAAGCTCCTTCATCATATCCTCTATCTTAAACCTGCTGACCGGAAGATACTCTGCCGGATCGTACTCGCCCTCCCTGCATTTACGCACACGTTTTACGTTGACCTGCAATGCGCCCTGAAAGCTGGTAACATCGCCGTACACTTCTATGTAATCCAGACTGTCAAAATCTTCAATTCCCGCATTGTTTGGATCCCAGATCTTCGCATCTATGGTGCCTGTCTTATCCTGCAAAATCACATTGTCATAGGGCTTGCCGTTTTTAGTAACTGCCGACTGTTTATGTTTGCACAAGTAAATATCAGATAGTCTGTCGCTTTCCTTGTAGTCTTTGATATACTTCATATCCGTGCTCCTTTACAATTTCATTTTTTCTTAATGATGATCTACCAGCTTCCCAGGGTCACATCCACGCTCATTTCATGTCCCTGTCTTGTCAGTGTAACCGTCAGCACATCTCCCGGTTTCGACGACTGTAAAATTCCCAGAAGCTCATTATAGGTTGTAATCTCCGTATTTTCCACCCTGGTCACCACATCGCCGCTCTGGATGCCTGCCACCATGGCAGGAGAATCAATCTCAATTTCTCTGATATAGGTGCCCGCAGGAGTGTCAATCTGTGTATCCTCAATGGCCTCCCTTGGCACATCCGCTCCATGTACGCCCAGATACGCCCGCTCCTTGTCGTTGGACATCTGTTCGATCGTGCGCTTGAGCTCTGTTATGCCGTAGGCCGTGAGGAGATTGGTCATATCATTTCCGGTATTGACATTGTCTATAATGCCGATCACCATACCCTTCAGATTAATCAGCACACCCGTTGCGTTGCGGCTTCCGTAGATATCTGTGGTAATTTTTTTATAGGCAGCATCAGGCAGATCAATGGTCGTTCCCGTGGAAGTCACCATACCATAGCTAATCGATCCGCCCGTTCCCAGCGGACTTCCCAAAGCTATCACAGGCGTCCCCAGCAGATTGGGGCTGTTTGAACTGCCCAGTTCCGCAACGTCGATCACATCCAGAGTCTCTTCCCCAATAGCGGAAAGCGGTACCGACAGGATGGCAAGTCCTGTATTCACATCCTTCTGCACAAGTTCCGCCTCAACCTGGGTCTGATTACAGAAAGTCACCTCAATGCTGTCCGCGCCGTTTAAATTTACTGCGCTGACAAGAATCAACATGGACTTCCCATTGTTCCCCACAATCACACCGGAAGCCGAAGCTACATTTTCATAAATATTGTTGAACCAGTCCACGTCGGAAGTGACGCCCGCTACTGTGACAACCGCCCGGTTTGCATCCTGCGCCAGAGCCCGCATCTCGTCATAGAGTGACTGATAATCCTCCAAATGAATTTCCACCCGGGAGAGAATTTCCTCCAGCTGCTCCTCGATCTGCTCATCCACCAGTTCTGTCTCAACTGCCTCAG
Source organism: uncultured Lachnospiraceae bacterium (assembly GCA_947037115.1). Lineage (GTDB taxonomy): Bacteria > Bacillota > Clostridia > Lachnospirales > Lachnospiraceae > UBA3282. Next base: position 9,409 of record CAMQTN010000097.1, on the reverse strand, counting down.
CCGCTTCCTCCACATCCTCTTCGTTGACGAGCATATCTTCCGGTTTCATCTCCTCCGTCAAAGTCTCCTCGGGAAACTCAATTTCTTTCGGCTCTTCCTCAGGATAAAGACGATTGCTGATCACCGGCTCCAGTATCAAGAAGGTCACACAGGCCACCATGCCGAACACCACCGCCATCACCGCGGTGATCACCGTCCTGCGCAAAAGCTTTTTCTTATTGACCGGCTTTTGCTTGATTTTTTCACGCATAAACTCCGCCTGTACAGAAGGGGTGTACTGCGCCTGCTCCTTCATCGGTTCCTGCTGTATCTTATTTTGCTCCTTATCCGCTTCCGCCATAAGCGTCTACTCCTCTTATTTTGTCCTGCTGCCCTCACAATTCTTTACACTTCTCCTCCAGCAGCCGGTAAAAGTCGGCAATGTGCCGCCCGTCTACCAGCGCATGATGACAGAGTACCGACACCGGAAGCAATACTCTGTCGCCCTGCGAAAAATACTTTCCCCATGTGATCCTTGGATTGCTGTCTGCCGGCATGGGCACTGGCTGTATCAGCCCGGTGTAGGAAATCCAGGGAAGCGTGGAGATGAAAAATTTGTCATATACATCCTCTTCGTCTTCCTCAATCGTAGCCGCCTGCCTGGCCTCCTCCTGCTTACGCACGGCATAGGGAAGATACTCCAAGAGGGGCAGGTCATCCTCCAATGTACAATAACAGTAGGTTCCGTCCTCCAGCGCCACGGTATGAGAGGTCGCGCATCTGTCAAACTCCGCAATTTTACCATCAATAATTCTCTGACGAAACTCGGGAATCTGATTCGCCGCCCTGCAGACATAATAACAGACCGTCAGAAAAAACGGAAGGTTTTCCGATCTTATTTTATGAAACAGCCCGGTGATATCCACATTCGCCGTCAATCCTACATAAGGGTATGCCAAACTGTTAAAATAGGCAAAATGATCCTTTCTCTTATAAGTTCCCATATCCAGATACCTGCACCGCATTTCAGCCACCGTCCCTCTCCCGTACAGACTTTTCCGATCCTGTCAGACCAATTCCTTTAAAATGGATTCACCTATGGTTCCCTCCGGCATATGCACGCCGAAATTTTGTGCCACAGAAGCCCCGATCACCGCGAAAGTATCCCTGTTTTCCAGCGGGCCCCCGTTTTCCATTTTCTTTGAGTAGGATATAAAAGGCACATACTCCCTTGTGTGGTCAGTCCCGCTGTAAGTCGGATCGTTTCCGTGATCTGCCGTCAAAATCAAAAGATCATCATCCCGCAATTCACCCAGCAGAACACCCAGATTCCTGTCAAATTTTTCAATTTCCTGTCCGTAGCCTTCCACATTTCTGCGGTGTCCCCACAGCGCGTCAAAATCCACCAGATTGACAAAACAGAGTCCGTGGAAATCTTCCCTGCAGATTTCGATGGTCTGCTCCATGCCTTGAACAGAGCTGTCAGAGTGGTACGTCTTCGTAATGCCCTCCCCACAGAAAATGTCGTTGATTTTTCCTACGCCGATCACATCCAGACCGCCGTCCTTGAGTGCATTTAACGCCGTCTGTCCAGTCGGTTTCAGGGCATAGTCATGCCGGTTGCTGGTCCGCTTGAACTCACCCTTTTTCTTCCCCACATAGGGTCTTGCAATCACACGGCCGACCCTCCACTCATCCTTCATGGTGATCTCCCGCGCAATCTCGCAGCAGCGGTACAGATTCTCCAGATCAAAAGTCTCCTCGTTACCACAGATCTGTAGTACGGAATCCGCTGATGTGTAAACAATCATCGCGCCAGTGTTAATTTCCTCTTCGCCCAGCTCTTCGATGATCTCCGTCCCGCTGGCGCTCTTGTTGCCGATGACCCTCTTACCGCAGCGTTCTTCAAGCTCTGCAATCAGCTCCGGCGGAAATCCCGTATCCGTAAAGGTCTGAAAAGGCTTTTCGGTCTTAATTCCCATCATTTCCCAATGCCCGGTCATGGTGTCCTTGCCGTTGCTGGCCTCACCCAGACGCATATAACGGCCGATGGGATTCTCTTCCGCTTCCATGTTTCCCGCGCAATGAAGGTTCAGCATACCCAGCTTTTTCAGATTTGGAATCGAAAGGGTTCCCATTTTCTCAAGAATATGCCCGAACGTATCTACACCCTTGTCACCGAATTTCTCGGAATCCGGCATGGCGCCGATGCCGAGAGAATCCAGAACGATCACAAAAATCCTTTTATAATTCTCCATAATTTCACCTTTTACCTTTTCTTTTCTCCGACTTATGCCAGATTATCCGGGCCGAATCCCAACGGCAGCAGTTCTTTCAGGCTAAAAATCTCATACTGCTCTTTACTCGTCGCCAGAATAATCTGAAAAGTCTCAGGATTACAGAACTCCATCATCACTTGTCTGCACACGCCACAGGGCGCCGCATATTCTGTCAGAACACCGTCATTACCTCCTACAATGCAGATCGCCTGAAATTCCCGCTCTCCCTCGCTGACAGCCTTGAAAAACGCTGTCCGCTCCGCACAGTTCGTCGGTGTATATGCCGCGTTTTCAATATTACAGCCTGTATAGAGCTTCCCGCCCTTTGTAAGCAATGCGGCTCCCACCTTAAAATGCGAATAGGGCGTGTAGGAATATTTTAACTGCCCTATTGCCAATTCTATCATTTTTTCCGCAAGTTCTCTGTCCATCGTTTTTTCCATAACCAACCATCCCCCTGCATCCGTACCACCCGGTCAATTGATCAATAGCCGGCAGCTTCCTCGTTCTTAATAATTTTTACGATGCGGCTTGTGCCAAGGCGGTCTGCCCCCAGCGCAAGAAATTTCTCTGCATCCGCCATGGAGGAGATACCGCCCGCCGCCTTGATCTTCACATCCGGGCCCACATGTTTCGCAAACAACTCCACATCTGCAAAGGTAGCCCCGCCGGTGGAAAATCCGGTAGACGTCTTAATGTAATCCGCGCCTGCGCTCGTAACAACCTGACACATCTTAACCTTCTCCTCATCCGTGAGCAGACAGGTCTCGATAATGACCTTCAGTATTTTTTCGCCGCACGCCGCTTTCAGTGTGCGAATCTCCTCTTCCACCAGATCGTATTTTTTATCCTTCACCCATCCGATATTGATGACCATATCAATCTCGGCCGCGCCGTTTGCAATCGCATCCTTCGTCTCAAACTCCTTGACCGCAGTCGTCATGTTTCCGTTGGGGAAACCAATCACGGTGCAGACCGCCATCTGATCTCCCATATATTCATGCGCCTGCTTCACATAGCAGGGCGGAATGCAGACCGATGCCGTCTGATATTTGATCGCATCGTCACAGATCTGCCTGATTTCCTCCCAGGTTGAAGGCTGTAACAAAAGTGTGTGATCTACATGCCCTAAAATCTCATTTTTTTCCATGCTTATCTCCTTTTCTTCCCTCTGAAAATCCTGATTATTTACCCGACTTTCGCATCCTTTCTGATTAGCTCGCGAATCGCATCCACGGCCACCTGAATCGCCATATCCGTATCGTGCACCACCGGATTCTCCAGACCAAGCTTTTCTCTCTCCTGATTCGCCACCACCAGAAAACAGGAACCCACTCTCACATGAAGAGCGCTGGCCACGATAAACAGCGCTGCAGACTCCATCTCAGATGCAAGACACCCCAGCCGTTTCCATGCTTCCCATTTATTGAGAAGCTCGTAGCTTACAGGTTTTACCTCCGGCTCATGCTGTCCGTAAAACGAATCCTTACACTGTACCACGCCCGTGTGGAAGGGATATCCTTTCCTGCCCGCCGCTTCGACCAGCGCATTTGTCACGGTAATATCCGCCACTGCGGGAAACTCGATCGGTGCATACTCTCTGCTTGTCCCCTCCATGCGGATCGCTCCTGTGGCAATCACAACATCACCGCTCTTTACTTCCGTCTGCATACCGCCGCAGGTGCCGATGCGGACAAAGGTATCCGCGCCGCAGCGATACAGTTCCTCCATCGCAATCGAGGCGGACGGCCCGCCGATTCCCGTGGACGTCACGCTTACCTTAACCCCGTCCAGCGTTCCGGTATAAGTAATATACTCTCTATTATCCGCAACCAAAACCGGATTATCAAAATACTGTGCAATCTTTACGCACCTCTTCGGGTCGCCGGGCATGATCACATAACGTCCAACCTCGCCCTGCGCCACCTGAATATGATACTGTCTGCTCGCATCTTCTGAATAATTTTTCATATCTGTATCCGCCTCCTTCTTCAACGTGCCCCTTTGTCATATGGAATACCTTCCGCCTTCGGCGCTCTGGATTTCCCGGAGACAAATACCAGTACCGCCAGAGAGATCATATAGGGCAGCATATTATAAATCGTGCTCGGCAATTTCAACGCCACAAGCGCATCAAATCCCGTATATACATTTGACAGTGCACGGAACAGGCCGAACAGAATTGCCGCAAGTCCAATGTTCACCGGTCTCCACTGTCCAAAAATCATTACCGCCAGCGCCAGAAAGCCGAAGCCCGCAACGCCGTTTTCAAATTTCCACTCGCTCACACCTGCCGTGATATACACAAGTCCGCCCAGCCCGCCCAGCGCACCGGAAATCAGAACGCCCGCATAGCGCATCCTGTACACATTGATTCCCACGGAATCCGCCGCCTGTGGATGTTCGCCGCAGGCACAGAGCCTTAGCCCGAATTTCGTCTTATACAGTATGACATAGGAGGCAATCAGCACAAGCAATGCCACCAGCATAAACCAGTTAAACTCAAACCTTCCGATATTGAGAATAAACGACCGTTTTGCCGGTCCGTATGCCACCGTCGAGGAAACGTTATCCACGCTCTCCGCCGTGTTGATTGCTCTTACCAGAACGACTGCTGCCGCCGGGCCAAGAAGGTTAAGCGCCGTACCCACTAACGTCTGATCCGCTTTAAACTGAATCGCTGCCACGCCCAGCAGCAGGGAGAAGACCATACCCAGCAGGACGCTTGCAAAAATTACCAGCAGAATAACAAGCGGCGCCGCCATACCTTCCGGAAGATATTTCATCATAAGCGCGCCGCCCAGGGCGCCGATCACCATAATCCCCTCCAGACCGATATTGATCACACCACTGTGTTCCGAAAAACATCCGCCGAGTGCAACCAGCACAAGAACAGAAGCAAATATCAGCGTATACTGAATCAATAATAGCATTACGATTCCCCTCCTTTCTGTTCTTTCCTGTTCTGCCTTTCCTCTCTCCTGTCGAGGAACCTGTTCAGCCACAGCTTAAAGAAGAGCACGAAGCCGCACAGATAAATGATAAACGCAGAAATCAGGTCGGATATCTGCGTGCAGTACATAGTCTTGTCCACATAAGTGCCGCCGCTCGTAATATGCTGAATAAAATAGGAGGAAAAAATTGTCCCGATGGGGTTCAGGCCGCCGAGAAAGGCCGCGGCAATCCCATTAAATCCCATAGCCGGAACCGACGTCTGCTGCACCATCCACTGTTCGATTCCCGTCAGATAAAAGATAGCCGCGCCAAAACCTGCCAATCCGCCGGCAATCATCATGGTCAGAATAATATTTCTCTTTTCCCGCATACCACAGTATTTAGCCGCCTGCTTGTTCATGCCTGTGGCTTTCAGCTCATAACCGAATTTCGTTTTCTCCAGCACAACCCATACAATGACCGCCATGATCACGCTGAGTAAAAGCCCAAGCGTCACAAACTCATTGTCGGAAAAGAGCTTATCTAAGCCGAGATTCGGAAGCAGAGCGCTCTTGTTCGTGCTCGACAGCGATTTCGTATAGGGAGTGGACTGCTCCTTTACAATCGACAGCAGCATGTTGACACAGTACAGCCCGATCCAGTTTAACATGATACAGGAGATAACCTCATTTACATTAAAATATGCCTTAAGCGCACCGGAAAGCCCGCCAACCAAAGCCGCCACCAGAATTGCCGCAATCAGACATACATACCAGGGCATACCCAGCCCAAGCGCAAGATAGAGGCAGGCGCCCACGCCGACCACATACTGTCCCGCCGCACCAATGTTAAAAAGCCCAACTTTGTAGGCAAACAGAACCGACAGAGAACACATCAAAAGGGCCGATGCCTTCACCAGCGTAGTCCCAAAATATTTCTTTGCTGCCACCGCGCTGGGATAGTAGAGAAAATTCTTCATAATCGCAAGTATCGCTTCACCTGCACCGCCCGGATTGATAATCAGCAGAACGATATAGCCGACTAAAAGACCAAGAGCAATACAAAGAAGCGATGCGATGATCGTCTGAACGCCGCTGTTTCTTAAAATATTCTCCTTTTTATCGGAATCATGACGCATGTTCGCCCGCCTCCTTCCTTCCGGAACCGGCCATGTAAAGACCAAGCTCCTCAACGGTTACTTTCTTCGGATCAAATTCCCCTACGATCTCACCCTCGTACATGACCAGGATACGGTCTGATACATTCATAACCTCGTCCAGTTCCAAGCTGACAAGCAGGACGCCCTTCCCCGCATCCCTCTGTGCCACGAGCTGTTTATGAATGTACTCAATGGCGCCCACATCCAATCCTCTCGTGGGCTGTACCGCAATCAGGAGCTCGGGGTTCTTATCGATCTCACGGGCAATGATTGCTTTCTGCTGATTACCGCCGGACATGGAACGGGCCTTCGTGATAGGACCCTGCCCGGAACGGATATCGTACTGTCCTATTAATTTGTTTGCGTAGTCCCTGATCTCCCTGCGTTTCAGAAAGCCTGTCTTACTCGTAAACTGTGGCTCAAAATACCGTTGCAGGACAATATTGTCCTCCAGGGAATAGTCGAGCACCAGCCCATGTTTATGCCTGTCCTCCGGAATATGGCTCATGCCCGAGGTCAGCCTTTCCCTGATAGGCACATGTGTGATATCTTTCCCGTTCATGGTAATTGTGCCGCTCTTTAACGGCTCCAATCCCGACAGACCGTAGACAAATTCCGTCTGCCCGTTGCCGTCGATCCCGGCGATGCAGACAATCTCTCCCCTGCGTACCTGAAAAGACACATTATTTACTGCGTTGTTTTTATGCCGCTTTGACGCAACGGTCATTCCCCTGATATCCAGAACGACTTCCCCCGGTCTGGCAGGTTTTTTCTCCACCACAAAATTGACGTCCCGTCCCACCATCATCGCAGAAAGTTTTTCCGGAGTCGTGTCTTTAATATCTACCGTTCCTATATACTTTCCTTTTCTGAGCACACTGCATCTGTCCGCCACCTGCATGATCTCCGCCAGCTTGTGGGTGATAAAGAGAATGCTCTTGCCCTCCGCCGCCAGATTCTTCATGATTGTCATAAGTTCCTGTATCTCCTGCGGCGTCAGCACAGCCGTCGGCTCATCAAAGATGAGAATTTCATTGTCGCGGTACAGCATTTTTAAGATCTCCGTCCTCTGCTGCATACCTACAGTGATATCCTCTATCAGCGCATCCGGGTCCACAAAAAGGCCGTATTTCTCAGACAGCGCCATCACTTTTTTCTTCGCCTCATCCTTTTGGAGAATTCCCCCCTTAGTCGTCTCCACCCCCAGAATGATATTGTCAAGAACACTGAAACATTCTACCAGCTTGAAATGCTGATGTACCATGCCGATCCCCAGATCGTTTGCGTCGTTGGGATCGTTGATTGTAACCTTCTTTCCGTCTTTGCGGATTTCCCCCTCCTCCGGCTGATACAGGCCGAAAAGTACACTCATCAGTGTAGATTTCCCCGCGCCATTCTCCCCCAGAAGGGCGTGGATCTCTCCTTTTTTCAGCTGGAGTGTAATATTGTCGTTGGCTATGATCCCGGGAAATCTTTTCGTGATGTTAAGCATCTCTATCGCATACTCAGCCATCCCCCAACTACCTCCTCTCTAAAATTGGAGTAAGGAAGTTTTCCCTTACTCGTCGCGCGGGACACACGCTGCGTAAGCAGCATCTTCTCCTGCGCCTTCCTGTACATAAAACAAAGGGAGCATCTTGCAAATGCAAAACCGCTCCCTCCATTTCCATAACTGTTTGTTATTTGATACTGCCGTAATCAGTCACTTTAACATCGGTTGACGGCATAGCCGAAATATCATTTGAAATCTTCACATTGCCGCTGTAGATTTCTTTGACAAGCGCCTTGTAATCATCCTGTGTAAATCCGTCTCCCCACTGGGTGCTGTCCAGGGGAAGCTGCACATAGTTTTCCTCCGGATTCTCGGAAACCATACCCAGATTGTCAATCTTTCCTGTGTACTCGCTCCACTTTCCGTCTCTGATATCGGAAAGAACCGTATTTACCGTCGCGGAAAGTCCCTTCATGGCTGACGTAACCGTCAGACCTTCCTTATTCGCATCAATCACTGGCGCCTGATCGGAATCCACCCCGATCACCTTGCCGTCTGTCTTCATTGCCGCCTCAACTGCGGATGTAAAGATACCGCCGCCGCAGGCAAATACCACCTCTACGCCCTTTGTGCTGTACCAAGTATCCATCGCCGCTGTGATGTCGGCATCGCCGTAAAACTGTCCGCCGCACACATACTCGACTTCAATTTCTCCCTCAATGCCAAGCTCCTTCGCCGCATCGTTGATACCCTGTACATAACCGTAACCGAAACGGGTCACCGCAGGTACAGACATACCGCCCAGGAATCCGAGATGCTTATATCCCAGCTTTACCGCCGCATATCCTGCCATATATCCGGAAATCTCCTCCTGATAAGTACAGCAGTATACATTGTCCGTGTTATAATAATCGGCAACGTTCCAATTGTCGGGATTATAATCATATCCCTCTCCGACGCCCTTCTCGCAGATATCGCCCGCGCCCACATCCAGCGCGACAAACTTGACGTCCGGATACATTTTGGACTGTGAAACAACAGCAGCCGCAAACATATATCCCGGCATTACAATCACGTTCGCACCGCCCGCGACCGCCTGATCGACGCTGGCATTTCTCGCTTCATCGGAATCGCTGTCCGGCTTGTAATAGGTAAACTGGGCGCCATTGCTCTCCGCCCAGGACTTACAGGACTCGTAGGTTGTCTGGTTAAAGCTCTGATCCGTGATATCGCCTGAGTCCGTGATCATGGCAATATTCATATCGGAACCTGTCGATTCACCGCCCTCTGTCGTCGCAGCCGCTTCATTGGACCCGTCCGGTTCGGCCGCCTCTGTTGCCGCCGGTTCCTCCGTCCCTGCTGTATCCCCGGATGACTGTCCGCCACCGCCACCGCACGCCGCCAATGAAAATACCATTGTGGCCGCAAGCATCATTGCGATTATTCTCTTTTTCATACGATACATTTCCTCCTCTTTTCTCTCGATAGGTATCATTTATGGTATATGTCTCTATTTTATTACTGTCTCTTATACACATCTGACGCTGCCGACGAAGCTAGAAGTGT
>CAMQTN010000096.1 GCA_947037115.1 uncultured Lachnospiraceae bacterium | reverse complement strand
TTCTATATTCTGGTCTATACGGTATTTGTAATTTCCCTTGGGCAATGACAGCATCATCTATTTTATCAAAAGAAAAATACATTCCATCCTTTCTAGCATCCATATATCCTTTCTTAGCACTTTGAATGACTGACATATTTCTAGCAAAATATCTATATCCCGTAGCTGGTATCACATCGCCATTTGGTGAAACATAGAAATCTGCTCTTCTACTTCTGCTTATAGGTGCATTGTTCCTACGCCCAACAACACTGCTCTTAAGCGCATCCACAGCTTTTCCGGCTCCATAGAACCCTGCACTCCCAAGGCCGCCTACAATTCCGCCTGCTACCATGTCCTTCACAAGACCGCCCAGACTGAATCCGCCTTCTCCATGAGCACTTGCGCTTTGGTAGCCTCTGCCATTTCCAAACCCTTGCGACAGTTCAAAAGGATCCGGTGAGCCGCACATCCCTTTCGGGTCCCTGCTTCTCTCCGGCCAGAGGGCTTCCTCTATATTCCTAAATCCAGATGATAACGCGCCTGTTTTTGCACCTCTCCAGAAAGCATCCCCTACGCCCTTTAGTTCTCCCGTACCGTACAGCATCTGGCTTAGGGCATTCTCCGCGCCGCCTAACAGGCTTTTCCCGAGGTTTACCCTGCCTGTGGTGATTTTCTGCTCCAGTGCGTCTCCGATACTTCCAGCCGTGAAATCCGTGGCAAAGGCTAACGGGATTCCCGCGCCGCTTCCGATCAGCGCGCCTCTCGCGGCTCCTACCACTGCTCCGTTTGCCGCTGATCCCCACGCTTTACGCCAACTGAATTTCTCTCCCGCCGTCACCTGATTGATGGCGCTCCCGATAAAGCCCGCGCCGCCGCCGAAGAGGCCGCCCAGGATTCCGCCTGCCACGATGCTGGGGATTTCTCCTGTGGGGTCCACATAGTTGACAGGATCATTGTCACAGTACGGGTAAGGGTTTAACCCCCTCTTTACGGGATCGGGGAAAAGCATCCTGCCCTGTGCGCTGTCATAAAATCTGGCCCGTGCAAAGTATTTGCCAATTACGGGATCATAACTGTAGTCCGTGAAGCGTAAATCCGTATCCGCTTCCTGTCCGCCGGGTCTGCCCCATATGTCATGTTCCCTTCTCCATACGGCATTGCCCTGCGGGTCTGCACTGTACAGCGGGCTGCCCCAGAGGTCGGGCATCTCATACATCTTTCCTGCCGCCGTGACACATCCCAGACGTTCATAGCTTATGCCGTATACGGCCTTTGTAATGCCGCCTCCGTCATGGTATGCCATCAGGTCGTTGCCTGTAGCGCTTAACACATCAGGTACGTAGGACGTCGCTCTTGTCTGCGGTGCCCCTGCCTCCTGACGGGTCACGGTATTTCCGATCCGCATATGCAGGGCATTGTAGGCATAGTCTGTCTGCGCGCCGCTCACAAGGTTCTTACCGGTCACCATACGGTCTGCCGTGTCATAAATGTACTGGCAAATCAGGCTGTCTCCCTGTCTTTCTTCTGTCAGATTCCCCCTTTTATCATAGCTGTAGCTGTAGGCTGTGCCGTCCTGCACCATGGCCGTCAGCCTGTTCATGGCGTCATAGGAATAAGCTGCTTTCCCGATACCGTTTACTTTCCACGCCGTACGGTTCCCCAAGGCGTCAAAGCTGTAGTCCTCCTGCTTTCCTCCCGCCGTGCAGGAGAGCAGACGGCCCATAGGATCATAGGTATATATGGTGCTGTCCACGGACGCCCCTTCTCCTCTTTGCTTCCGGAAACTGATGATACGGCCCATCGCATCGTAGGAAAGGCTTACATCCATTACCCCGCCGTCGTCTGTCTGGTATCTGGCTGTGACAGGCATCCTGCCTGCATTGTAGGTATATACCGCTTTGCCGCCGGGCTGTACCATGGAAAGGAGGTTGCCCGCCGCATCGTAGCTGTACTGTGTACCCCTGCCCGCCGCATCGGTCACTCCGGTCAGACGGCGGTTACCGTCATAGGTATAGTTTACCACACTTTCGTCAGGATAGCGAATGGCGGTTCTGTTGCCTGCCGCGTCATAGGTATAGCCGGTCTTTCTTCCCTCATGATCAGTCACGCCGGTCAGTCTTCCCAGCACATCCCGCTCCATGGTCATGACGCCGTTCCAGTCCTGCATCTCCACCATCTCGCCGCGCTTATTATAACGGAATATGGCCTGTCTGTGGTCGCTGTACGTCATCTGCACAGGCTGATCGTTCAGATCATATGCCACCGTGGTGCTGTTGCCTTCCTCATCCGTGATTCCCACCAGGTTGCCGTTCCCGTCATAGGTGTAGTTCCTCTCCTCCTCCATGGGATTGATCATGCTGATCATGGAACCTCTCTTATCATAGTGATAGATGGTTTCGCAGGTTTTGGTTTCCACGTCAGAAGCGTACTCTCTGATCCGGCGGTTCATGGCGTCATATTCGTAGTGGGTAACATGCCCCATTGGATCTGTAATACCTGTCAGATTACCGCAGGCGTCGTAGGCATACGCCGTCACATTGCCGCAGGCGTCTGTCACTGACTCGATCTGTCCGTCCGCCGTGTAGGTAAAGTTCAGACTTTCTCCCTCCGGATTCGTGATCGTTGTCACCTGTCCCAGCGCGTCGCGGGTATAGGCCGTAGTGCCGCCCAGCGCGTCGGTTTCCTGTACAATCCTTCCTGCCGCATCGTAGGTATAGGAAACCGTGTTCCCCTCCGGGTCTTTCCTGCTGATCAGATTACCCGCGGGCGAGTATGTGAACGTAGTCATATTACCGCCTGCATCGGTCTGTGTCAGCACTCTTCCCATGCAGTCATAGGTGAATGTCAGACTGTGTTCCGACGCGTCGGTCATTTTCAGCAGCCGACCCATAGCGTCATACTGATAGGTGGTCTCTGCCCCCTCCTGATCTGTCACCTTTGCGATTTTCCCGGTATTGGTATACTCCAGCGTCAGGCTGTCACCATTCTGATCCGTCATGCCGACCATACGGTTAAGCGCATCATAAGTGTACTTCCATGTATTGCTATTGGCGTCGGTGAAAGATACCATATTGCCCGCCGCATCATAGGTGCAGCTCTTCCCATGTCCTTCCTCATCTACACTCTGCACCATACGGTTCAGGCTGTCGTAGGTGTAGGTTCTGGTACCGCCCAGCGGATCGGTCTCGCTGATCAGGTTATCGTTTGCATCATAGGAAAGTGTCCTTCTGCCGCCGTTTGCATCCGTAACAGCCGTCATCCGCCCCAAAGCATCATATTCGCAGCTGGTAGTCTGCCCTAACGCGTCCGTCACTGCCGTGATTCGGTTATTGGCGTCAAATACATAGCTTGTGCTGTTTCCCTCCGCATCGGTTATCTTTGTACAGTTACCGTTCGCATCATACTCGCAGGTAGTCTTTCCGCCATCCGGCGCAGCAACCTCAGTCAGGCGTCCCGCTGCATCATAAACGCGGGCGGTCTTATTGCTTTCAGGATCAACGGTCTCCGTCATGTTACCGTCCCCATCATAAGCCGCCGTCTGCACCGTCTCATCCGGCATCGTTACTGCAATTACCTGTCCCAGTTTATCATAAGTATACTGCGTGGTCCCATCCGCGGATGTCTCTGTGAGTAATCTGTTCTCCCCGTCATAGGTATAGGAGGTAACCGTTCCGTCCTCATCTGTCCTCGTCAGAAGATTTCCCGCCTGATCATAGGTATAGCTCACACTGTGGCCGAGGGCATTGGTCTTGCTGGTGACACGTCCCTTCGCGTCATAGGTATATGTGGTCTGATGCTCCAGCGGATCAATGACCGCCCGGATGCGTCCCATAGCATCGTAAGCATACTGTAGAATGCCGCCCGCCGCATCGGTTATCTGTGTCAGACGGTTCGCCGCATCAAAAGCGTAAGCAGTAACGTTCCCGTTGCCATCCGTATATGCTGTGACATTCTTTCTGGCATCATAAGCATAGGATACCTCCGCGCCTAGGGGATTTGTCTCCCGGATCAGATTCCCCGCTGTGTCATAGGTAAACTGATACACATTGCCCATAAAGTCTGTAACAGACCGAATCTGTCCCATCCCGTTGTAGGTCAGTTTCTGCTGATGTTGCCGCCTGTCTGTGATTCCCGTGCGGTTACCGTTTTCATCATAGGTAAAGAGAACCTCTCCATCCGCATCCGCTATTTTAAGCAGATCTCCCGCTGCCGAATACTGATAGGATGTAGTTCGATTTTCCGGCGACGTATAGGAAACAAGCCTGCCCAGCGCGTCATGTACATACTGATAAATATTCCCCTCCGGATCCTGCGCCTGCTTCAGATGATTCCCTTCATCATAGGTATAACTCCATATGCTGCCCTCCTTATCCGTCCAGGAAATGAGGTTGTCGTTATCGTCATAAGCATATGCGCCGCTGTTTCCCCGCTCATCCTCTACACTGATCAGGTTATTCCTCTCGTCATACCGATAATTGTTCTCTGTACCGTCCCGGTTCACAATCCTGACCGGAAGATTCCTGTCATTATACGCCACCTGCTCTTTTGTATTGTCAGGATAGGTAATACTGCTCATGCGGCCGCAGGCATCATAACTCATCTGCGTGCAGTTTCCGAGAGCATCCGTCTGCGCTGTCACTCTTCCGTTTTCATCATAGCTGTTATGAATACCGGCTCCTGCCACTTCCACATCCGTGACGTGTCTGTCCGCATCATACCGATAGCTTGTGGCATTCCCCGTTTCGTCCGTAAACACGGTTTTTCTGTCCGCATCATCATACACGACAGTGCTTTCTCCCCTGCCAACTGTATTCTGTCCGGCCACTCTGCCAAGCGCATCGTAAGTATTCTCCAGATAAACCTGCCCTGCAAAATCCGAAACGGACAACAGGCTGCCGTTTTCATCATAGGTGAAGGACAAAGCCTTCCCCTCATGATTCGAAACTGATATCAACTGATTTTTCTGATAAGCAAAAGATACTTTATGATCCATTGCATCCTTCACGCCCGTCAGATATGCCCCCGTATAAATAAGGCTCAAACTGTCGCCGTGGCGTCCGCTGATCCGGGTGATCTGTCCTGCCTGATTTTTCTCAAACCGATACTTAATAAGGCCATTTTCCACAATCCTGTTAAGTACAAGACTGCTGTCAAAAACATATTCCGTCCCGTCCAGCCCGATGACCGCGTAAGATGTATCTTCTCTCTGCTCCATCCTGTACAGACCACCGATGCCTTCCGGCGCGCGGAAGGTACCGTCCGTCTCCTTTACAAAGGGGGCAACTGTCCCGTGAGGCGTGCTGAAATAAGCGTAATCCTCATCCATGCAGAGCAAATACTGTAACGCATGAGCCCAGTTTTTCCCGAGCATCCTGCCAAACGCATCCCTGTCAGAATCATACATAAGAGTAAAATGCAGCTTATCTTTCCCATAATCCTCCAGACAGGTATAGCTCCACAAAAAAGCGCCGGTCAGCACATTGACAGGGTCATTTCCCATGTAAGAAATCTTACCATCCGCATAAGTGCTGTCAGATGACCGCTCCGCCAGTCCGCTCTCTTTGCTGATCCCGGTCCGGACGGTTCCCGGCACACTGTAACGGCTGGAGCCCTTTTCGTTGTTTGCCCTCACACTGAAAGTATGTTCCGTATTCGGCTGTAATCCGTGAAACACCTTACAAAGCCGTCCCGATACCATATCTGTGCCAGACACATGACTGATGACTCCGTCAAACTGAATATCATAATCCGCCGCATCCGCTACAGGCGGAAAGCTCACAATCACACTGTTGAACCCGGCCTGTACCGCCACATCCGAGGGCACCGCCGGGCCCACCGCAATTGTCGTAATCGTTTTTCTCGCGCTGTATGGACTGTTGCCTCCGGCATTGTACGCACAGACACTATATCCATAATCCGTATCAGGCGTCAGTCCCGTAATGGTCTTTGATGTACCTTTCAGGTTATAACTCTCGCCGTTAAAGCTGAGTTTATTTACAGTTTTTTGGTTTTGTAATTCCGACAAAGAGCGACAAAAAAAGAGAAGAACCCAGGAATTTTTCATCCTTGTTTCTTCTCCATTCACCAAATAACAGCCTGTTCCATGTATTCAATTTAACAACACATGTTTTTCTTTGCCTGTCTCCACTTCCTCCAAAAGCACTACAACCGCCTTACCCAGAACCGGGTGTATCTCATAAGGAGCAATCTGCGCTAACGGCTTCAGCACGAAATCCCGGTTTTGCATGTCCCGGTGGGGAATCATCAGCCTTTCCGTATCCATCACCCTTCCCTCATAGAGAAGGATATCCAGATCAAGCGTTCTCGGTCCCCAGTGTACCCTGCGCTCCCTGTACTCCCTCTTCTCAATCTCCTGCAGCGCCTCCAGAAGCTCTTCCGGCGCATACAGTGTTTCAACGGACAGCGCGCCGTTTAGAAAATTATCCTGCTCCACCCCTCCGTAGGGTGTGGTCTCCATCCAGTCGGAAACACGAAGTACCCTGCATTTTTGATCCTGACGCAGTGCATGAACCGCGGCGTCCAGATGCGCCATCCTGTCCCCCATATTGGAACCGCAGGCTATGTAAGCCCGCCGCCATCCCCGCATGATTCTCACGGAGACAGAACCAAAAGGAATCCTGATCGGCGCCTCCGGCTTTTTCAGCTCCAGCGTGACCTGTCTCACAAGCGGGAACTGTAACAGCAGAGCCTCCGCACACCTCTCCGCGGCTGTCTCAATCAGCCTGTAAGTATGTTCCCTGAGAAACGTGTACAGGAACCGGCAGACCTCGCCATAGTTCGTGGATAATTCCAGGTCATCCGAAAGCCCCGCAGCCCTCGTATCCGTGTCCAGAATCACACTCACATAAAAATTCTGTCCCTCTTCATTTTCCTGCCGGTACACCCCATGATACGCATAGACCCGGAGATCCTCCACAATAATCTGATCCATATATCAGTTCCTGTAACCGTCGCGGATCGCCTCTGTCATCCTGATCACGCGCGCGTTTTCCTTCACATCATGTACACGGACAAACATAACACCCTGCTTCACACCGTAAACCGTGGTCACTAACGTGCCCTCCATGCGTTCGGTCACAGGCAGGTCAAGCGCCATACCTATCACGGATTTACGGCTTGCGCCGAGAAGCAGCGGATATCCCAGCGAGTGAAACTTCTGTAGATTATCGATAATCTCCAGATTGTTCTCATATCCTTTGCCGAATCCGATACCGGGATCCAGAATAATCTTGTCGTAGGCGATGCCTTTCTTATTGGCAAGCTCCAGCGTGGACTCCATATCCCAGAGCATCTCCTCAATCAGGTTGTTGTACTTGTCTTCCTTGCGGTTATGTACCAGACAGCAGGGAATCCCGGCTTCTGCAATCACACTCGCCATATTTTCGTCATATTTTAAGCCCCAGATATCATTAATCATATCCGTGCCCGCCGCGATGCCGGCCTTTGCCACTGCCGACTTATAAGTATCCAGAGAAATCGGAACATTAAATCTGGATTTGATAGCTTCGATCACAGGAACGACCCTCTCAATCTCCTCCTGATCGGAAATCTGCGTGTAGCCCGGTCTGGTGGATTCGCCTCCCACATCCACAATATCCATACCATCCGTTATCATCTGCTCTACGTGATATAATGCCTGATCCAGCTGGTTGTACTTTCCTCCATCCGAAAAGGAATCGGGTGTTATATTGAGTACCCCCATCACATAAGCATGTCCTTTTGTCCTGAAATCCCTCTGTCCTATTCTCATTTTCCGCCCTCCGTGTTTTTATTCTTTCAACTTCCTATACACAGGATTTTCATCATATTAAATCCTGATTATATATTTTATCATCTCCTGCCATCCGAAAAAAAAGCGCCTGCCATTTGGGATCCGTCTGAAAGCAGCCCCTTGATGCCACTGTCACTGTCCTGCTTCCCGGTTTCTCCACACCTCTCATAGTCATGCACAAGTGTTCCGCTTCGAGCATAACCATCGCCCCCTGTGGTTTCAGGTGTTCCATAACAGCCTCCACAATCTGTATCGTCATCTGCTCCTGAATCTGCGGCCTTCTGGCATAAACCTCCACCGTCCTCGCCAGCTTGCTAAGCCCCACTACCTTTCCGTCCGGCAGATAGGCGATATGCGCCTTCCCGTAAAATGGCATGAGGTGGTGCTCACACGTAGAATAAAAGGTGATATTTTTTAAAAGAACGATCTCATTGCTCTCCACCGTAAAGGTCTTCGCCAGATGCGCTCCCGCATCCTCATCCATCCCCGCAAAAATTTCTCCGTACATGCGGGCAATCCTGTCTGGCGTCTCCTGCAATCCCTCCCTGGTCACATCCTCTCCGATGCCTTCCAAAAGAAGCCTCACAGCCTCTTTAATTTTATTCTGATCTACCATGGGTGTCTCTCCTGATCGTGTCTCTGTGTGCAACGATATCCATCAGCTCTCCCAAATAAGAGAGCGAACCAAAAGCAATGATTACGGCATCCTTATCCTTTCCCGTCAAAAGGTAGGCGATTTCTACCGCCTCCTGCACACAATCCGCCGCCGTCACGGCGCTGTGATACTCTCTCGCCGTCTGCGCCAGATCAAGAGCCGGCAGGGCACGGTCCCCTGCGGGCGGCGTCACCGTGATAATATGGGATGCCAGTTCAAAGGTATTGCGGATCACCTTGTCAATCTCTTTGTCATGTAACATTCCCATTATATAAATAATTTTTCTATTTGTAAAATAAAACCGAATACTTTCCGCCAATTTCTTCGCCGCGTCCTCATTGTGTGCGCCATCTGCAATAAAGAACGGCCTCTTTGCAATCACATCAAACCGGCCCGGCCACCTGGTCTCGAAAAGCCCCCTGCGCAGCTTCTCCTCCGGCACCTTAAACCCACAGCGCACCAGCGCCATAACCGTCTCCACCGCCAGCACCGCGTTTTCAACCTGAAACTGTCCAGGCATGGAAATCTCAAGGTTTTTATAACGGTCGTAGTCGAAGCTCTGTTTTTCCACACCGTATTTGACATTCTTTGCACGGGAAATGTCCGCCGTCAAAAACTTCCCCTTCTTTAAGAGGGCCGACTGACGCAGGATCTTCATGACCCCGGGGCTTTGCCTTACGGATATTGCATAACACTTGTTCTTAATAATTCCGGCCTTCGCCGCGGCAATCTCTTCGGGGGTATCTCCCAAAATATCCATGTGATCCATACTGATCGAAGAAAAAACTGCCACCAGCGTCTGCTCCACCACATTGGTAGCGTCAAGCGCGCCGCCCAGCCCTGCCTCCAGAACCACCAGATCACATTCCTTATCCTGAAAATAAAGAAATGCAACCGCCGTCTCCACCTCAAACAGCGTTGGATGCGGCAGCCCCTCCGCTGCCATCGACGCTGCCGCCTCCTTTACCGACTCCAGATGCTTACAGAGGCCTGACTGCGTAATCATCCTTCCATTCACCTGAAAGGACTCCCTGTACTCCTTCACAGAGGGGGAAAGGTATCTTCCGACCCGGTATCCCGCCTCCTGCATCACGGTAGAAATATAGGCAAGCACGGAACCCTTGCCGTTGGTTCCCGCGATATGTACAAACTTCAACTGATCCTGCGGATTGCCCAATTCTTCACACAGCCGGCGCATGGTATCAAGCCCCATGACACTGCCAAGAGGCCGCAATTCATCAATATACTGCATGGCTTCCCGATAGTTCATAGCCTGTCTGCACCTCTTTTCCTTCTTATCACTGCAATTTACCAAATCCCTGTATAAACGGCTTTTACACTGTCCATACTGTGACTATGAAAAACTTTTTGCACAACTTTATCCACTGTGGACTGCTGGGGTGGTTTCTGGAAATCACCTTCACAGCCTTTCACGCTTTCCGCAGGCGGGACTATAAGCTGCCCGGCGTCACCTCCGTCTGGATGTTTCCCATCTACGGTATGGCCGCCCTGCTCGCTCCGGTCTGCCGCCTGCTCAAAAACCGTTCCCTGTTGTTTCGGGGATTCACCTACACCGGCCTGATCTTCACCGGTGAGTTTCTCACCGGTATGTGGCTGAACCGCCGCGAGCTCTGTCCCTGGAACTATGAGCGCTCCCGCTGGAATCTGGGAAAATTCATCCGGCTCGACTATGCCCCCTGCTGGTTTATCACAGGCCTTCTCTTCGAGCGGCTCCTTCGGGAAAACGATCCCTCCCTGCGCCCGGACTGACCATGCGTCAATCCGTATCGATATCGTCAGCGTTGATATTCAGGGTATTTAATGTGCGCCTTTTTCTTCTGGCCTCCTCAGAAACGCGTAAGATATAGTTTTTAACTTCTTTCGCGTTTTTGATGTGCTCCAGATAGAGCTGCGGATGGGTGTTATCCCCCGTGTAGCAGGCCACCGTTCCCAGACCGAAAATGCGCTCCCCCAGACTGGTCCTTAACTCCACATCCTGTACCTTGTATAAATAACAATCGTTTTCCGTGGTGCTGAGCAGACCGGAGTTTATGGTAATTACGCGTTCGTTTATCGTATATTTCGTAAAAGTGAAGGGCAGACCCAAAAACAGCCACCGCTTGCGCTCCACATACTCCCGCACTTCACCCTCCCCTGTATCCTCATCCTCTCTGAAAATTTCTTCCCGGTTTTCTTCCATAGATACAATCTCCTCTGTTTTACAGGCTCTCAATGCTTATAACTAACGCGTATATTTTAACACATTTCCGTCCCTTCCACAAGTCTGTCGCCCCGGCAGGAAACGGCTTATTCTCAGGCTCCCATGCCGCTTACACAAAGTTACCCCGTGCATACCGCCACCTCCTTTCTGCAAAAAGCAACACCGTACTTAAAGATCACCTCAACCCCCTTCGTCCTCATCTCCGTGTCATATTTACGGTCGTTGATCTGGTCTAAGGCTGTTTGTGCCAGCGCCCTCAACTCATCACGCATACCGTACTTTCCCACTTTCAACTCAATCAGCACGCCCGGTCTTGCAGTGTCCCTGGGCATAAGCTGGATATCAAAACGGCCTTTCCCCGATTCCCTGTTTGACGTTAAATAGTATTTATCATCAAACAGGGCGCAGATTCCCAGGAACAGACCATGAAAGAAAAGTTCTCCCACTGTATCAAAGCTGCTTGCCGACTGCAGGAGCAGTTTCTCCATACTCTTCTGCAGCCGCGAAGCATCGTTTGCATAAACGGCCTCCTGAATGGAAACGGCCGACGACTGGGACACAATACCGTCGAGCTTCTGCAGAATTTCTTTATTATATACAGCTTTAATTTCCCTGTTTGGAAGCGATACCTCCCCCATAAAGTCTCCGCTGGAAGAGACGTCCATATTCTCTGCCTTCAAATATCCGGCCACCAGCAGAAAACTGTATATCGTTGATGGGTTCTTCTGTATCTGCGGATAAATAACACCTGTATCTATCAGTGTTGTAAATTTTTCTCCCTGCAGCAGTTTTTCCAGTCGTTCATAGATATCTTCGTCCGCCTTCGCAATCACTTCCGATATGATATCATTACTGCCCGTAGACTGCCAGAACGCCCTCGGTTTACAGCCGATACTGAAGTAGTTAATGACAGACCAGGGATTGAAAATATCGGTATCGCCAAAGCGGTAACCGTCATACCACTCGCACAGCTCGTCGAATTTGTCCGATGCATGGTAATATGCCGCCATCCTCTCAACCTCGCTTTTCGTAAATCCAAAATAGCGGCTGTACTTATCATCTACAATGGAATTGACAACCAGATTATTAAGGCCGCTGAAAATACTTTCCTTGGCAACCCGCAGGATTCCCGTCAAAAAACCGTATGCGAGACACTTGTTGTCCTTCAGTCCGCCCGAGAAGAGATTTCTCATGAAATCAATCACCTGATCGTAAAATCCCGCTGTGTGTCCCTGTTGAATCGGGATATCGTATTCGTCAATGATGATAATCGCTTCAACTCCGTGATGTCTGCAAAGCATTCTCGACAAAACCTCAAAGGCTCTCGACAGACTGACAACATCGGCATTGCCCCCTGCGATCTCCTTATAGTATTTCCTGTCCATATCACTGCATTTTTCTGATTTTTCCAGCTCTGCATGGCGCACAAACTCATTGCCTATAGCCGCCTTAAGCATCTCAAAGGTCTGCTCCCAGGTATCAAACTTGATATCTTTAAAGGTGACAAAAATAACCGGGTATTTCCCCTGATGCTCCCGGTACTCCCCTCCACAGTCCCAAATCATTTTATCCTTAAAATAAATGGAGGTATCTTCGTCACTCTTCTCAAAAAACGTTCTGAGCATATCCATATTCAGGGTTTTACCGAAACGCCGCGGACGCGTGTACAGGGAAACCATGGGACGTTCATCAAGAAAGTCCCTGATCATCATCGTTTTGTCAATATAATAATACTTTGTCGAAGCAACCCTATACTCCGAAATCCCGATTGGCAGCGGCCGTTTCTTCTCTTCACCGTCCGCTGTTTCCTTCCTCATCCTTCCGTCCGGCGGTTTTACCGCCTTTTCCGGAATAAGCCACAGCTTTCCCTCCTTAATCGCACCCTCAATCCGCCCTTCACGGCACATTTTCGCCACTCTCGTCGTCGAAATACCCCAGTCTCTGGCTGTCTGCCTGACGTCGCGCACAGAACCACCTCCAAAACAGTATTTGTTATGATTATACCCTTTTATCGGAACAATAGCAATTGTTTGCGAAACAATACATTTTATTTCGAAACAATATAATCATCTTTCGAAATAATACAATCCATTTGCGAAACAATATAATCATTTTTCGAAACAATATTTTCCCTCTTCGAAATAAAACTGTCCTTTTCTCCCACTTGCACGCCCCCTGCCTTTGTGCTATGATATACAAAATATAGTAAGAAGGCACCAATTACACCACATCATAAGGAGGACTCCACATGACCGCTAAAGACTGTATCTTAGGGCGCAGAAGCATCCGCAAATTCAAGGCCGACGCTGTCTCTCATGATCTTCTGGCACAGATCGTTGAGACCGCTTCCTATTCTCCGAGCTGGAAGCATACGCAGATCACCCGCTACATTGCTGTGGAGGGCGCATTGAAGGACAGGATTGCCAGAGAATGCACCGCCATGTATCCCCCCAACGGCGACATCATCGCGGCAGCGCCTGTACTGATGGCCATTACCATTATCAAGAACCGCAGCGGTTACGAGCGCGACGGATCATTCAGCACTCCCAGAGGAGACGGCTGGCAGATGTATGACGCCGGCATCGCATCCCAGAGCCTTTGCCTTGCGGCTTATGAGCAGGGTCTTGGTTCCGTGATTCTTGGTCTCTTTGACCAGAGCGCGGCGGAGTCTCTGCTGCAGCTTCCTGAGGACAGGGAACTTGTAGCTCTTATTCCTGTTGGTTATCCCGACGAAGCGCCTGCTGCTCCCAGAAGAAAACCTGTGGAAGAATTGTTATCCTAT
>CAMQTN010000095.1 GCA_947037115.1 uncultured Lachnospiraceae bacterium | reverse complement strand
ATAAAATTATTTCCTCTTAGTTTTCACGTTTCTGATATTTGTATGCGTCACCCAGTTCCACTGCGATCTTGAAATCCATCCGGGCCAGGCGGTTCTCCGTATCCTGCACCGTGCTGGTCAGGACGGAGGACAGAGACTGCAGCAGATAGTTTTCCGCCTTTCTGGAATTCAGATAACCGCAGTAGAATTTCAGCGCCTCGGTCACAAACTCATTCCGGGAACGCACGTTGGCCTTGGCCCGCAGTCCGTCCGCCATCTCAAGGATCTCCTTCTCAACATAAAAACCGGCCCGCACCTTTCCTGTTCCTTTGGCCATCTGCTCTCTCCTCCTCTCTGGTTGGCTCACTCCCGCCTGGTATTCACCTTTACTTTTCCAAAATCCCCGGAATTCCCGCCACTTTTCCGGAAGCAGGCATAAAAGATTGCTGTATCCCTGAAAAAGTTATACACTTTTGCCCTCCCGCACGGCTTTGCCAGGCGGTGTTTTCCGGGTTTAGGCTGCGAAAGCAGCATAAACCCTTTAACCTGCACACTTTTCGACCCGGAACCTGCGCTGCTCTGGTCCAATCCCGAACCTCTGCCCGAATCGCCCAAACAAGGCGGATCACATTCTCATCTGCATCGATCTCGATAAATGAAAACAGGTCGTCTGCATTTTCCGTATGGTCGGCATACGAAAGGAATTCCGTTCGGTCCATTTCTCTTACACGATCCAGTCGTTCAAAGAGGGGGACCTGGTTTCCCTGTGCATCCCTCTCATTTTTCAACAGCCGGAGAGCAACCCCGGCAATCCTTCCATAAATTTTTGTGGAACAGTATCTGACTGTGGGAGGCATAGTATTCTTCCCCGATCCCCGGATAGTCCAGGTAAGGCCATACTTCTCTGGGAAATGACAGGAGTCCGTTCTCCACCACATAGCCTCCCAGCTCCCGACTACAGGTTATGCCATCGTTACCAACTGTGTATACTGTACTGTTTTTCCTCATAAATCTAACTCAATATACACTATACACAAAGAAAACCTTGCTCCATATTAGGATAGCCCAGAATAATGGTGTCATACTGTTCCAGATTTTCGATATGTCCTGCAAGCTCGGGACGGGCGTTTTCTCCCTTCTCCTCCCTTGCCTGTGCAACCAGTTCATCATAATCAGACGGATATTCGTCCATCGCCTCAATCCGGAATAGCTCGCCTCCCACGGTCTCCTGAATAATCCTTGCGACATACTCCGTTGTACTGCCTGCCACCTCATCATCCCGCACGACAACACTTGCCCCGGAAACAGCATCATGATCGGACGTATCCACATCTGTAGGCTGGGAAAAATACGCAATCAGAACCCGGGATTTCGGTGCCGCTTCCCTTTCTGTTATTCCGCCTTCTTCCCCGCCTTCTTCCCCATCTTTTTCCGCTTCTTCTGTCACTGTACTAACCTCTTCTCCGCTCTCCGCCAGCTCTGTCTGCGCAATATCCGTTTCCACAGGAGTTACACCCGTTTCTCTTCCACAGGCGCTAAGCGCCATGATCTGAATCATAGATATAAGCAATATCATTTTTTTCTTCATTCTGCAGCTCCTCCCGTATATCTTGTCCGTTTAATAACATTCCTTGAATATTTCCAGAATTTCTTCATGGGTCATAACCCTGTAAGCGCCCGACACACAGGCGCAGGAATCAGCGATGGCTTTCAGGTCAGCCGCTTCGTCGATTCCCAGATCCCGAAGAGTGACCGGCAGTCCTATCTCCAAAATGAAATCCTCCAACGCTTCAATACCTGCAAGGGCGATTTCTTCATCCGTCCTCCCATCTGTGGGAACAGCCCACACCTGTGTGGCAAACCTTTTGAATTTGGCAAGGCCGTCTTTGTAGATATGACGGTAATAGACAGGATGCAGAACCGCCAGTCCCGCTCCGTGATTACAGTTCATGTAAGCCCCAAGCTGATGCTCCATCTGATGACATTCAAAATCTGTTTTCTTTCCCAGCTTGATAACCCGATTCTCCGCCATGACAGCATCCCACATCAGATTGCTTCTGGCCGTATAATCCTGCGGATTCTGAATGGCCGCCCGTAGATTTCGAATTACGTTTTTCATAAGCGCTTCGGCAATGTCGTCAGAAACATTGTCCTCGTCAGGCTCACTGAAATAAATCTCCATCATATGAGAAAGGGTATCGAAGCCTCCCGACACCATCTGAAACTGGGGAACGCTGTAGGTATAAGTCGGATCGAGCAGGGCAAATTTCGGATTACATTTCGGATAATCCCGCCCGGTTTTTATTTTCAGCGCCTCATTGGTGATGACCGCGCCGCCGTTACACTCGCTTCCGGTTCCCGAAGCTGTGACGATCACACCCACGTTGTTTTCTCTCGCCAGCTTTGCACCCTCCAATACCTTTGCATAGGTCGGATTCGGCATAATGCCGGAGAACTCCATGACTTCTCTTCCCTCGCTCTTCAAAATTTCCATCACTTCATCGTATATGCCATTCTTCCTGATGGAACCGCCGCCGTAGGCCAGCATCACCGTACCCTTGCTGCACTTTGTCAGACAGGCCAGATATTCCTTCACGCAGCCTTTCCCGAAAAACACCTTTGTTGCATTCTCAAAAATAAAATTGTTCATCTTAGCACCCCTCTTTTATATGTTCACTCTGCTATTTCTGCTTGTATCTATCATAAAAAAAACGAGACCTCATAAGAAGTCTCGATTCGTTCATTAGTTAATACCTTGGGGTTATATCTTCATGCAAGCCGCTGAAACAGGAAAAAATATTTATCGAGAATGTGCAACCAAATCACAAATTTGGGTGGTAATATATTGAAAGAGCTTCTCACAATAACCAAAGAGGTGGAGGGATATGGAAGACAGAGCTATCATCGCGCTCTATTTGGCGCGAAATCAGGAGGCAATAGCCGAAACAGAGAAAAAATATGGCAGGTATTGTTATTCAATTGCTTATAACATACTTTACAATACAGAGGATGCAGAGGAAAGCGTAAATGATGCTTTGATGAATGCATGGAACAGCATACCACCGCATATGCCCTCTATTCTGTCTGCTTTTCTTGGAAAACTCACACGCTATGCCAGCCTGAAAAAATGGCGGTACGCAAGAACGCAAAAACGGGGCGGTGGCGAAATAGCCCTCGCATACGAAGAACTTTCCGATTGCATTCCAGGCGGCAAATCTGTGGAGGAAGAATTGCAGGAGAAAGAACTTGCAGAAATTATAGATCACTTTCTTGATGAATTACCCGCTGTCGAACGCCATATCTTTATCTGCCGCTATTGGTATTTTGACGATATTTCTACAATCAGTAAGCAGTTTGGATTTAGTATCAGCAAAGTAAAATCAATGCTGTACAGAACCCGAAAAAAACTGTTATTCAGATTAAACGAAGAAGGAGTTCTTATATGAAAACGGACAAGTTAGCAGATGCGATCGGTATGATAGATGAAAGAAAAATCCTGGAAGCAAAGTCATTCACCGTAAAGAACAGGAGAAAATCCCTGAGAAGAGCAGCATCTTGGACGGCAGCTGTCCTATTATGTTTTACATTGTCAATTTCTGCATTGGCGGCAGCTGTCGATCCTGTTTATCAAATATTATTCAACATTTCTCCAAAAGCCGCACAGGCCTTGAAACCGGTTAATTTGTCCTGTGAGGATCAGGGAATCAGGATGGAGGTTATTTCTGCCGCAATCTATGAAAATGAAGCTGTAATCTATCTTTCGTTGCAGGATTTGACTGATAACAGAATTGATGAATCAACCGATTTATTTGACAGTTATAGAATCAATCGACCTTTTGCTTCCGCTGCTTCCTGCAGTTTTATTTCTTTTGATGAAGAGACAGGAAAGGCAACCTTTTTGATCCACATCAGCCAGTGGAACAATGAAAAAATTGAGGGGGATAAAATCACTTTTTCCTTTACTGAATTCTTAAGTCAAAAAAATATGTTCGATGAAAAAATATCCGGGCTTGACCTGAGCAAGGCTACGACAGCAACAGAAACGCAGAAACCGGAATCCATCAGAGGTGGTGGCGGCATGGGGCCTGTTGATTATGAAGCCGACTGTTTGGTTCCAATTGACGGCGGTATCCTCTCCCCTGCAGACGGCGTCACAATAACAAATATCGGGTTTATTGGTAACAAGCTTCACATACAAATATATTTTGAAGATATCTCGTCGTATGACAATCATGGATACATTGATCTGCGGAATGAAGCGGACAATGAGGCAGCCTATTACTCAATCAGCTTCTGGGATGATGAAAAAGTGGGCAGCTATGATGAATTTGTCTATGATCTTTCACCTGAAGACATTGAAAACTATCAGGCGTATGGCTATTTCGTCACCTGTAGGAACAGAACAAAGGGTAATTGGCAGGTGACTTTCCCACTTGAGAATGCGGAATATACTGAAGAATAATCTATCTACAAAGCCCTGAGACAACTATGTTTGGGAGATGTGGCTTCACTCATTGTGATTTATTTCTTCCATTTCTTCCAGATATTCACTGAAATCTATCTCAAAATCTTCATAAATATCCGCTTTCACCCGTTCCTGAAAAAAATGAAATTCCGGCGCGCAGTCATGTTCCAGATCATACACCGTAATATTTCGTCGTACAGGGTCAACGATCCAGTATAGCCTTACACCTGCCTCACTATACAGCGCAAGCTTCCGCACATAATCCATACGCCTGCCGGATGGAGACACGATCTCAATTACCCAATCCGGTGCGCCATGACATCCTTTATTGTCCAGCTTGTCCCTGTCACAGATCACGGAAATATCCGGCTCCACATAATTATAAGGATCATTTTTAATATAGACCGCAAAAGGCGCCGGAAGCACTCTGCACCCGCCTTTATGCCCCGCTATGTAGTTTCGGACCGTTGTTCCAAGCCACATAAGCAGATCCTGATGTATCAGCGCGGGTGCTGCCATCATAAATATCTCGCCGTCGATCAATTCCGCCCGTTCTCCCTCCGGCAGGGCTTCTATATCTGCAACGGTGTATTTTTTCCCTCCCTCAATCGTCATGAAAATACCCTCTCTCCCAGTTGCTGCATGTTCCATCGTATGATCCTCCTTTTCTGCGGCAGGCGGTAACATACCATGAAATTTCAGTGTCCTGATCATTTCATTTCTGCCGCTGTTCAGTTAATGGTGTTGAGTAAGCGGCAGAAATTGCCTGAATGTGCGATCGCACGGTTCAATGATTACTCTTGTTCTATTTATCATAATCTTCTGTCTTCATATTGTCAAGAAGAAATTATAACATCTCTCTCACACCTGCGCCGCCTCCAGAAACTGCCTGACCGTCTCCGACGGCTGCGGGGAATAGAGCAGTCCATAGGGAATACTGTGCTCCCACTCCACGGGAATTACTTTCAGGAGCGGATGCACATTGGCCCATCCCGCAATGGCCAACAGCACATCATCGCTGTTTTCACAGCGGTTAAACGCCTCCATACTGTAAAAATCAAAATCAACAATATTGATTTGCCCATGGTTTTTCCATAGATCATCCCGGAGCTGATCCACATGGGTACTCCAGTCCCGGCGCATCAGCATCAGATTTTCCCCATAGAGATCGGTGACCTTAAGACGGTCTTTCGCGGCAAGCCTGTGATGCACTGATTGATACTCCCCCGACTGCTCCGCTACACCCTCCATTCCGTAACGGAAGCAGTTTCACTTTAGATGCTCGCTCAAACCAAAATACAGGAACCCGGCATCACACCAGCCTGCCATGCTCCATCTCATATACGGTATCACACAAAACTTCGATATCCTCCTTGTTGTGGCTGGCAAGTATGACTGTCTTTCCCTCTTCCTTAAGTCCTAAAAGAATGTTCCGCACTTCGATTACTCCCTGATTATCAAGTCCGTTCATCGGCTCGTCCAAAATCAAAATGTCCGGGTTTTCCATGATTGCCTGTGCAATGCCAAGCCGCTGCCTCATACCAAGCGAATACTTTCCGACTTTTTTGCGGCTGTCGGGATCTAAACCTGCCCGTTTCATACTCTCCCTGATCTGCGTCCTGCCTATCCGTTTACGGATAGACGCAAGATACTCCAGATTTTTGTATCCTGTATATCCACTCAGAAACCCGGGATTTTCAATAATAATTCCCATATTGTCCGCAAAGTCAATGTCTTTTCCAATCTCCTTTTCTCCCACAACCACCCTTCCGCCTGTGGGTTTTAAATAACCAATCATCGTTTTAAATAAAACAGTCTTGCCCGAACCGTTTCTGCCTGTAATCCCATAAATTTTCCCTTTTTCGAAGCTGATATTGATACGGTCGAGCGCAACCACATCGCCAAATCTTTTTGTTACATTCTCCACACGGATTGCTTCTGCCATATTTGTACTCCTCCCCTTTCTCATGCAGCGAATAGCAGACTCCGCCAGCCTGTCTTATGTCGGTAAAATCTGTCTCCCTTTTAAATATTCCCGTCCGATTAAAAATCCGGCTGCCGGCAGAATCACTTCCGCTGCCATGACCGGTCCGACCGGAAATCCTCCTGTTTGGCATAAACTGCTTTGATGATACATTCCCCACATTCCATACATCATAGGGGAAACCGCGCGAACCCGGCATCCGATGATAAATGTCACGCCTTCCAGCAAAAGTAACGCTCCCGGCGCAAAACGTCTTACGGAAAACAAATCAAACAGGACAAACAATGCCGCCATGCTGACGCTGTGAAACAGCCACAGGATACTGATTTTTACTAACAGTTCTGCGGAAAGCACCGATATATTCCCCACAACAATATCGCAGGCCAGAACAATGAGCTGGAGCAATACTGCCGTCTTTATGCCGAATGCCACTCCTTTTCCAAAATGCCTTTTCCACCAGCCAGAAACGGTTCCGTAACGGTATATCGAGAGCATTTCCACCCTTCCCTGCCTTTCCGCATAAAATCCCACTATAAGCAGAAAGATACCCACCGGCAGAAGCCACTGTCCAAACGGAATGAGCGGTATGGCGTCAAAATCATCCAAAGGCACTCCAGCAAACAGCCTGATAAACATACTTGTACCCATATCTTCCCCGGCACAAACCATACAATCCGGCACTATTCTTCTACCTCCGTCCCCGAATGAAACTCCATTCTTTTTACAACAACAGATGATAATACCATGAAAGCTGTAATCAGTGCCAGAAACACCCCGGCCGACCGCCAGCAGGACAGCGTCCCGCCTGCCAAATATCCCGGAACTGCCCTTGCCAGTAAGGACGTATCCGTATGGCCGTCCATCATTCGTAAAAATCCAACCAGGTGCACCCCCATTACAGACACAACCCCTACAATTCCCGAAAACAGCAGTGCGGCAGTATATAAAAGCACGCCCATAAAAGCAAGATAAAGATAGAGGAATAAAAACGTCACCGCAAATGCCTGTGGAACCGACATGGCTTTCATCATCCCAAGCCACGGAAACGTAATATTATATTTGACGCCGATGCTGTTTGCCGTGTCAAGAGCCAGCGTATATACCGGGCTGCTCCACATATTTCCTGCGTACCCGAAAAAGCTGCTGACAACTATGGTAAATGCCGCCAGAGCCGCCGTATAGAAAAATGCCTGTATCAGGATGTAAAAAAGCATTCCCATATTCCAGCGATTTCTGCCGCACCGGTATAAAAGCAGACAGAGATTACCTTTCATAAACGGGGCGTCCGCCACCACCAGAAGCCACCCTAAGACCAGAAACAGCAAATTCACATAATGCTGCTCCACCACACAGAAAGTTTCCAGTATGTTGATTGGTTCCCCTGTGTCGGCTGCATACCGCAGAAACCCATTTGTCCAGTAGCCCATAATGGCAAATCCCAAAAGATATCCCATGAAAACCCTGCCGCTTCTTAGCTCCTGATGGAACATTCCCTTTATAATTACCGCCAGGTCACCCATTCCGATACCTCCTCACCAGTCCTGCCATAATGGCTGTCGAAACGACAATCAGATAAACACATTCTACGCCTGCCGCCAGTGGGTAACTGCCCACATCCTCTCCCCGCAGAAGCCGGATTGGATTCAGCCAAACAATTCCGTCCAGTCCAATCCACATGGATTCATACAATACAAAGGGCGCAATCAGGGCGACATAGCGGTTTGGAATCCATACTGCAAACATAAATCCCATAAGCGCCCACACGCTTCCAAACAAAAAACCGAGAATGGTTTTCCCCGCCGCAATATACCAATCCCCATATTTCATTACATAAGTAAGCATAATTGTCCCGTCTAACAATCCCTCGTCCGAACCCTGCGGCACACCCTGAACACCGAATGTATAAGCCGCAGCACAGGCAATTGCAATCGGAACTGCCAGCATAACACCCCCGGACAATAAAACGGTGAGTATCCGGGTTCCACCAAAACGCATCGGGCCCATTCGTGAAAAAATCATGCGGTAATATCCGCTCTGGTATTCTTCACAGAAGCGGGCCGCATAAGCCAATACGGGAAAGACAGCCGCAAAAGGGGTAAAACCCGAAGCGCCAAACACATTGAACAGAATATAATAACTGCTCCGCGTGCGATCCAGCGGCGCCCCCGTCACCACCGCCGTCAGCAATAGTGTTGTCAGCGCCGCCATCCCCACAAAGAATCCGGCATTCAGGAAACTTCTTTTCAGGTCCTTCCAAAAAAAACCGTTCATTGTTATTCCACCTTTATCAATTCTCCCGTCACGGCATCCAGATAAATATTCCACGCCGCACCTTTTTCAACCGCTTCCTGCCACGCCTGCCCGCCAGACTCTAACGACTCCTGCATTTCCCTCAAAGGAATAAAGATATGCCATGCCGGCGTCAGGATCAGTTCCGATTCCCCAAGCGTCGGGTAATAGACAAGTTCTGCCTGCGTCAGTTTTGCCTCAGAAACCCCACATAGCATATCGTTCTCCAGATATTTCCCCAAAACTTCCGTGGCCTGTGGGAATGTCAGAATTTTTCCGTTCTCGGACTGCTCTGTGATTTTACCGCAATAGTCCTCTAAACTCATTGCCGCTATACCGTCCTCTGTAATCCAGGCTGTCCCTCTCGGCTGGACTTCACCGCGCTTTAACGCGCCAAACTCTGACGCCACTTTGATTTTCCCATAAGAAGGCGTAAAAACCATTTCATAAAACGCGGTTCCGTCAAGCTCATAATAATAAGCCTCAGATACTGATATTTCCGTAATGTCCAGTACCGCCAGTTTCTCCAGAAGAAGTTCCTCTGCACGGGAAACAGGAAATGCTGCACAGGAGTCCCCACTTTCCCTCATAACGTCGATTTCCGGCGCTTTTTTATAAATCGCATCACAATTGTTCTTTAATCTGCCATCCTCAAAATCTGCACATGTATTTCTCCCAAAAGACGCCTCTTTTGTCCCATCGGATAAGATCAGGAGAGAATCGTCACCGAAATTCGGCCATTCTCCCGGTTTATCCTCCTCATCCATTTCCCTCAGCTCTTTTTCCCTCTGTGCCAGATATTCTGCGGTAATGTCCTTCACATCTTCGCCTTCACTGCCAAGCAGCTTTTTGAGCTTTTCCTCATCCCAGTCATCCCGTTCCCGCAAGGTCAATGTGGGAGCTGACTGCGGCGATGCCGGCACTTGCGCACAGATCCAAATACCATTTTCCTCCGTTCCTACCAGGGCGTCATAGCTTTCGCCCGACCCCGCATCTCCCGTTCCTTCCGTATGGATAGCAGACTCCGCTGTTACGATATTCTCCACCTCACTTTCCAGAGCGCTTTTTGCATGGTAAACTCCGCTGTCCGCAGATGCTTCCGGCGCCTTCTCACACCCTGTCAGAACGCATGTCCCCAATACGCCTGCCATCAGTACGCCTGCATATCTTTTTCTCATTCTTTCATACCTCCTGTAAGTCCCCGCATGGGTTATGAAACGGATTATACCCTTCCTGGCTGCGCTTTTTTTGATTCCGGCGAAATCCTGCCATATTTTTTCCGAAATCAACCCAAAAAGAATGCAGGCCGCCATGAACACATGACAGCCTTTAGAGAGTTTACAGGTTTTTCATATACAGCATAATATCTGTTTCCATACGATTGTCTTTACAACACATTTCCATATCTCCATGATACTTCTCCACGATCCTCCGGACATTTGCAAGTCCCATGCCATGCCCTGCAGCAGACTTCTCCGACAGCCTGCGCATGTCGCATACACCTTCCGGAATCCCCGTACAGCTGTTTACCATGTACAGAAACAATACGCCGTTCTCCATCCGCATACTGAGTTTTAAAAACTGCTCGTCTGTCTGCGCGGCTGCCGCTGCCGCATTGTCCAGAAGGTTTCCTGCGACGACATTGAAATCAAAAGAATGCAGCTTCATCTTCTCCGGAAGCACAATATCCGTTTCCACCCTCTTTAATGCTTCCTGCGCCCTTTGCAGCTTGAAATTAAGCAGGCTGTCCAAAGCTTCATTCCCGGTATAAACATGCTCTGAAGGATTCCGCATAAACGCCTGCATGGAATCAAGATACGCTATCAGCTTTTCCGGCTCCGCACTCTTTGCCAGTCCCCCAAGCGCCAGCACATGGTTTTTCATATCATGCTTCAATGCCCTGATCCGGCTCTGCGACTCCATGATCACCTCCAGCTGGTTCTGATAGGCAATCGTCTGTTGTCTGTAAATGTCCTGTTCTCTGATCTGTACATAGTTTTTAAGCAGGATATGATACAGATAAAATACACAGAGATTAAATACCATAATCGCTGCACATAGAAATGCCGCTGTCAATCTGTCAACACTTCCGTGCGTCAGTCCCCAAAACACTGCCACGCTCAACACAGGAATGACTGACAGCAAGAACATCTGCCTCTGATCAAGCGCTATTTCCCTGCCCTCCTTCGGATCGGGAATATGACAGATCACCGCTGCGCAGACCAGCAAAAGCAGGGTCTGTACCGCGCTCTGCTGCATTCTGGCCGTCGCCGGAGTGACAAGAGATACTGCCACTCCACTGCCTGTATCCATGCAGAAAAAGAACAGGGAAATCCATATTTTTTTCTCCCATGCCGCACGGTAAAAACAGGTCACACCAATGATGCCCGCCAAATGACATAATCCATAGGGAATGGATACATGAAATACCGTGAAAGCAATTGTGGTCATAAGATAGTAGCCCGCGAATACCATTTTCCATGTCAGCCTGTTCCTGTCCTCTGTCAGCAGAAAGGTATCCAGGACTTTTTTCAGTAAGGCCGTTTGCAAAATACCCGAAATCAGACTCACTGCCACTTCGTATACGATCCTGTCATACATGGTACATTTTCTCTTTCAAATATTGTCTGATTTTTGCCCTGACTTCTTTTCGGTATGGTTTACTGACACTCAACACATCACCGTTCATCATCTTAATGCTTTCGTAAGCATATTCGCTCACATATTCCTGATGTATCACATAGGACTGATGTATCATCAGAAAACCTGCCGGAAGCTGCTCCGCAACGTTTTTCAGTTTCCCGTAAAATTCCTCCTGCCCATCCTTTTTTATCATTAAAATTTTTTTATCCATACTCATAAAATATAAGATATCTTTTACCGGAACACGGAAAAACTGACTCCCTTTCCGGTATTCAAAACAGCTTTCCGCACACTTATTTCTTTTTATGCTTCTTTCCAGCACTTCTTTTAGTCTGGCAGTAGAAATCGGCTTTACAAGAAATTCCAATGGCTGCATTTTGAAAAGCTCCATCGCATAGCTTTGTTTTGAGGAAATATAGACAATATGGGTATCTGTATCCCCCATCTCGTCACGGATAAAACCTCCTGTTTCAATGCCGTTTTTTTGAACCAGTTCTATATCGAGAAAAAGGATATCCAGTACGACCCCTTTTTTCAGGTCTCTCTCAAGACTCTCCCCGCTGTACCATACTTCTATTTCAAATGTTACCGAAATATCTGACGAAAGCTCCTGAATCTGTTCCTCCAGCAAGGAACACAGGATTTTATCATCATCACATATTCCAACCCTGTACATGAGATCCCTTCCTTTTTCAAAAATATTTCTGTTTTCCTCCAAAAAATTTCCCCTGCAAAATGACTGTAGGGACAAAACAGGACTTTCCCGCCGTCAGCCAGACTGCCTTTTCCATTTTAACGTCACGCAGGCCATAATGCAAGAGTCTGGCCGCTATTGCTTATTGCTCAAAATAATATAACCCCCTGCAATACTGCCTGCAAAGGGTTATATCCTGTTACCGGCCTGTCACAAACATCATGCCAGACCAAATCAATTTTAATCTCAGTTAATGCTTAAACCGGCGCTTGCATATCCTGCAACTGTATTTAGCAGGGACACTCCACTTGCCGTTGCCGAAAATACCAGCATCAGACGGGTTTGTGCCGTTACCGGAATATTGAGTCCCGTAAGCGAACCGTTTAACAGCGTGCCAATGGATATTACGCCGCCAAGTGACGGGGTCAGGTTCAGCATTGTTCCTGCAATCGGAGAAAATACATTATTCGGCGTTACAGACTGATAAATCTGTGCCCTAACCGTAAGTGTAGAACCGATTAAAGAAAGTGCCACTGTTGTGCTGAAAAATGCACTGAACGAGGTAATAATACCGGCACGCGGAACCTGAAATGCAAAGTTTGAAAGTGTTCCGCTAGCATTTGTGATATCAATCGTTGAGCCCAAAAGCGTAAGTCCCTGCGCACTGCTTCCAAATCCAACAAAAGCAGGAAGTCCCGCAAGCCCTCCGGCGATTGTCGTCAGAGAAACCGGAAGCCCGGATGCAAACGGAATAATCGCTCCTGTGCCCGCGACTCCTGTGGCTCCTGTCGCGCCTGTTGCTCCCGTAGGGCCCGTTGCTCCATCGGCTCCTGTAGGGCCTGTTGCTCCTGTAGGCCCTGTTGCCCCATCGGCTCCTGTGGCTCCTGTCGCTCCTGTTGCTCCCGTCGCTCCTGTAGGCCCTGTTGCTCCATCGGCTCCTGTCGCTCCTGTCGCCCCTGTAGGCCCTGTTGCTCCATCGGCTCCTGTGGCTCCCGTAGGGCCTGTCGCTCCATCGGCTCCCGTTGCACCTGTTGCTCCCGTAGGGCCCGTCGCTCCTGTAGGCCCTGTTGCTCCATCGGCTCCTGTGGCTCCTGTCGCTCCCGTAGGGCCCGTCGCTCCATCGGCTCCTGTTGCTCCCGTTGCTCCCGTAGGGCCCGTCGCTCCATCGGCTCCTGTGGCTCCCGTCGCTCCTGTAGGGCCGTCATCTCCCGGACATCCTTTCGGTCCCTGGATTCCGATCGGGCCTGTCACGCCCTGGATACCCTGAATACCTTGTGGACCAGCGTAGCCTCTTGGACCTGCATAGCCTCTCGGTCCCGTGTTGCCAGTTGGCCCTACCGGACCGGTATTTCCTCTGGGTCCTCTTGCCCCGGGTACGCCGGGAATACCCTGTGGGCCCATCGGCCCCGGATCGCCTCTGTCACCTTTCGGTCCGGGGCAGCCCATATCCCCTTTGATTCCCTGCGGCCCCATCGGCCCCGGATCACCTTTCGGTCCTGCAGGCCCACGTTCACAACAGGGA
>CAMQTN010000094.1 GCA_947037115.1 uncultured Lachnospiraceae bacterium | reverse complement strand
TAATAAATCAATACGATATCCTCTGCTTTTTACTCTTTTTAAATCTTTTTGAAACTTCTTAGAAGGTTTTACAACATACTTTGTCATTGTAACAACTCCTTCATCATTTCATCTACATTTGTGTATCCTTTATAATTTTCAGGATTTTTCAAAAACATCGTATACACAGGCAGATTCAAAATGCTTCGCAGTTTTTTATAAAATCCTTCACACTGCTCCCTGTACAGCAAAGCAATTCAGTGATAAAATTTACATCATGTAAACAATCGAAGGAGTTTTTACCTATGACAACAGAAAATAAGATTTGCTTTCAGCACGGTATGCGGGACGGATGCCCGATTGCGCTGGGATATTTCGCCGTGTCCTTCACCCTCGGCATCGCCGCCAGAAACGCCGGCCTCTCCGCCATACAGGCCTTCGTGGCGAGTGTATTGAACAATGCCTCCGCCGGGGAATACGCAGGCTTCTCACTGATCGCGGCGGGAAGCACCTATCTGGAAACAGCAATAATGACTTTAGTGGTCAACGCAAGATATCTGCTCATGTCATGCTCTCTCAGCCAAAAGCTGAAACCGGAAACGCCTCTGCGTCACCGTATGCTCGTCGCCTACGACGTGACAGACGAAATTTTCGGCATCTGTGTGGCACAGCCGGGATACCTGAATCCATGGTATGCTTACGGCGCTATTGCAGTCGCCATTCCGGGCTGGGCTTTCGGTACCTGTCTGGGTGTGATCATGGGAAATGTGCTGCCGACCAGAGTGGTCAGTGCATTGAGTGTGGGGCTGTACGGGATGTTCTTAGCCATCATCATCCCGCCCGCAAGAAAAAATAAGGTGATTGCAGGATTGGTGGCCGCCGGCTTTGCCGCCAGCTTTCTGGTAAACCGCCTGCCCTTATTCAGCGGACTGTCTACAGGAATCAAGACCATTGCGCTGACAATCGCTCTGGCGCTCCTTGCGGCGGTTCTGTTTCCGACTGATACAGTCAATTCCGAGGAAAAGAAAGAGGAGGTACATTAGAAATGCAACATAATATCTGGATTTATCTTCTGGTGATGGCAGGCGTCTCCTACCTGATCCGCATGACGCCGCTGGCGCTGATCCGCAGGGAAATCACCAACAGACACCTGCGTTCTTTTCTCTTTTATGTGCCCTATGCCACGCTGGCGGTCATGACCTTCCCCGCCATCATGGAAGCCACACAGACGCCTGTGGCAGGACTCTGCGCCCTTATCGCAGGCATTGTGCTCGCCTGGAAGGGCTGTAGTCTCTTTCAGGTGGCCGTGCTCTGCTGTGCTGTGGCGTTTGTGACAGAGCTCCTGCCAATCTTTTAAACTGTCAGATACGCTCCATTATTTAGAATAGATTTACTTTTCCCACCACGCCGTCATTGATTACATAGTAGGCTGTGAAATCCTCCGGCTTCACATAAATCTGCATGTTTTCAATGGAATCCGCCTTATGGCCTTTCGCCAGATAATGTGCTTTGACCCGTGCAGTCACATCATCCATATTCACCTCGTACTCACGGTACTGCAGAATCACTTCCGTGTCTATTTCCCTCTTCTCCACTTCTACATTTGTCTTTGTGTCCACTTTTGTATTTTCCATTATATCCTCCCTTTCCTGCCCTGCGGTCATTTGTATTTCCATTCAACATCTGACTACCATCATATCACACCCCGGAAAATCTCTCAATACGCAAACTTTTTCGTGCCCGCCCACGATACTCTTTAACGGGAATTTTAGCTTCTTATCCTCTATCTCCCGCTCCATGTGCTTCTGGAAAACAGGATCAGGATCGGGAAAATTTCCAGACGGCCTGCCAGCATGTCAACAATGAGCATCGCCTTGGATATCAGCCCGTAATCTCCGAAGTTGCAGGTTGGCCCCACGCCCTCAAGACCGGGTCCTATATTGTTAAAGCAGGCCATCACCGCCGAAAAGTTTGTCATCGGGGAGAACCCGTCTATGGAAATCACAATAAAGCTGAAAACCACAATAAATGCGTAAGCCGCCAGATAGGCGTTTGTGTTGTCCAGCACCCGCTCGGCCACCATCTGGCCGTTCACCCGCACCACCTGCACCTTGCGGGGATGCAGGATCTGCCGCACATTGCGCCGCAGGCTTTTGATCAGAAGCAGCGCCCTCCCACACTTGAAGCCGCCCCCGGTACTGCCCGCGCAGGCGCCTATAATCATGAGGGCAAGAATAATAGCCTTTGAAAAACTGGGCCAGAGATCAAAGTCCGTGGTGGCAAACCCTGTGGTCGTAACAATGCTGGACACCTGGAACGCCGCATGACGGAACGTTTCCCCGACACTTCCGTAAAATCCCCGCACATTCCATGCGATTAACAGGATACTTCCTGCCACCATCCCCAGATAAAAGCGCAGCTCCTCGTCCTGAAACACATTTTTTACCTGACGAATCGCCAGCATATAATAACAGCTGAAATTCACACCGAACAGCAGCATAAACACGGTGCACACATTCTGTAAATAAGGACTGTAGCCCGCTATGCTGTCGTTCCTGATGCCGAAACCGCCTGTACCCGCCGTCCCGAACGCAGTACACACCGCGTCAAACAGCGGCATCCGGCCGGCAAGCAGGAAAATCACATTCAGTACCGTGAGGAATATATAGATAAAATATAAGATTTTTGTCGTATCCCTCATCTTGGGCACCAGCTTCTCCACCTTGGGCCCGGGGCTCTCCGCCCGCAGAAGATGCATGGTGTAACCGTCATTTTTCTCACGCCCTCTGCCGATGGCCAGCACAAACACCAGCACACCCATTCCTCCCAGCCAGTGCGTAAAGCTGCGCCAGTAAAGGTTTCCCATGGACATGGTCTCCACCTCCGGCAGGATGGACGCCCCCGTGGTGGTAAAACCGGAAACCGTCTCGAAAAGCGCGTCGATAAAGCGGGGAATCTCCCTTGAAAAGTAAAACGGCAGACAGCCTAAAAGACTCATCATAATCCAGCTTGCACCGACACAGACCAGCCCCTCTCTGGCATAAAAGCCCTTCCTGGCTTTTCGACAGAGCAGGTAGAGAAAAAGCGCCACTGCAAGCGTGATGACCATTCCGGTCAAAAATCCGAATATCGTATTCTGTTCCCCATGATACACTGCAATCAGCAGAGCCGGAAGCATAAATCCTGCCTCCACCATAAGAATCCTGCTGATAAATTTTCCCATCATTCGATAATTCATACTATCCACCATTATTCAAAGATATCGTTGAGCTGATAGATCACCTCGTCCCTGCCGGTGACGATAATCACCCCATCCCCGTTTTGATAGAACGAATCGCCGTTTGGTATCTCAAACCTGTTGTGCCTGTTGATGCCCGCCACACGGATGTTTTTCTTCAGTTTCAGCTTTTTTAACGGCTCGCCGCAGTGTTTGGTATTCCCATCCACAATAAACTCTATGGCCTCCGCCTGTCCGTCCGCAATCACATTGACTGCCTGGGCCGCACCGGTCTGGTTTCTGATGGCCCGCACATACCGCACGATATCATTACAGCAAAGTTCTTTGGGACTGATCGTGCTCCCCACAGGCAGCTTGTCCAGCATTCTGTTGTTGGAAAGCCGTCCCAGCTTCGTAATGATCTGCGGCACCCCCGCGTTGCTGCCGATCAGGGAAATAAACAAATTCATTTCGTCCACTCCGGTCAATGTGACAAGCACATCACATTCACCAATCCCCTCCCGCTCCAGCAGAAGTTCATTGCTGGCGTCGCCGTGCACCACCGTCACATCGGGAAGCTGATTTGCCAGTGACAGGCATCTGTCATAGTTCTGCTCTATGATCTCCACCATAATGCCGTCCCGATTCAGAAGCTGCGCCAGATAAAAACTGAGCCTGCCTCCGCCGCAAAGGATCACCCGCTTCGCCCTGTGGGTAATGATTCCCATATTTTTGAGGAATACGGTCAATTCTCTGGTGGAGGCCGTCACGAAGATTCTGTCGCCCGACTGCATCACAAAATTACCGTCCGGAATAACCGCCTTGCTGTCTCTCAAAACCGCGCAGACCAGAATCTTGCACTTGACCACATTCTCCAGATCAAAAAGGCCCACGTTGCAGAGCTTGGAATCCTCCCCGATCCGCAGCTCAACGATCTCCACCCTTCCTTTGGCAAAAGTGTCTCTCTTCAAAAAACCCGGATACTTGATCAGCCGCTCCATCTCGATGGCCGCCTGTCTCTCAGGATTGACCACCATGGACAATCCAAACAGATGCCTCATCTGATATATCTGATCCTTGTATTCCGGATTACGGATTCTTGCTATGGTATGCAGTTTCGGATTCATGCTGTGGGCAATGGTACAACAGAGCAGATTGACCTCGTCCGCCCCTGTCATAACAAGCAAAAGCTCAGCCTCCTCCACTCCGGCCTTCGAAAGCGTTGCCATGGATGCGCAGTTCCCCTGCACCGCCATAATATCATAGCTCTCTTCACTTACCTCCAGCACCTCTGATTTCGCATCGATCAGCGTGACGTCATGCCCTTCCGCAACCAACTGTCTCGTCAGCGTAGAGCCGACTTTTCCGTCTCCCGCTATTATGATTCTCACTGAACTGTTCCTCCGTCATGTAAGATATTTCTCTTTACAGTATACCACTCTTATCTGAAAAGACAATGTTCGGATTTACAACAGGAGACATCCGCCTTTACGGCTGTCTCCTGCTGCCGCGCTCATGCCATTGTCCTTTACGTTTATGTGGGAATCCGCAGCACCTGTCCGATCTGCAGATTATCACTCGTCAGGCCGTTCAACCGTCTGATGTCGTCCACCGTTGTGCCGAACCGGTTCGCCAGAAGCCACAGCGTGTCACCGGAGCGCACCGTGTAGTCAAAGTATGCCGAAGACTGCTGTGTCGGAATCTGAAGTACCTGCCCGATCTGCAGATTATCACTCGTCAGGCCGTTCAGCCGCTTTATGGCATCCACCGTCGTACCGAACCGGTTCGCCAGAAGCCACAGCGTATCACCG
Source organism: uncultured Lachnospiraceae bacterium (assembly GCA_947037115.1). Classification (GTDB taxonomy): domain Bacteria; phylum Bacillota; class Clostridia; order Lachnospirales; family Lachnospiraceae; genus UBA3282. The sequence continues at coordinate 8,896 of CAMQTN010000094.1, read as the reverse complement.
GAGCGTACCGTGTAGGTAAAAGAGTTTTCTCCCGTGCCGGGCCCGGGACCCGGATCCGGCTTGGGTACATTCTCCCCGATTCCCTGATAAGTCCTGTACAGCGCATTCCACGTGGCCGGCCCCACAATACCGTCCGCCACCAGTCCCATCCTTCTCTGAAAAGCGGTCACGGCCTGCCTCGTCCCCGATCCGAAGATACCGTCCTGCGTCACGGCAGGAATATCGGGATAATATTCAGAGATGAGGTCCAGCAGATACTGCAGGGTAATCACATCCTGCCCTCTCGAGCCTTCCCGCAGCACAGCGGCCGGCGGCACCGTCCCGATCCCCAGATTTGTCCCTTCGCTGTTAAGCTCTGCCAGTCTGGTCACTGCCGTATACAGGCTGGAAAGTTTATACCATGTGGACTTTCCTACGATTCCGTCAGGCGTCAGTCCGAAAATGCTCTGGAACTTCACTACAGCCGCCCGGGTGCTTTCTCCAAAAGTTCCCTCCGCGTCGGTGATCGCCGGTATGGCCGGGTAATTGCGCCTGATCCGCTGCAAATAGCGCTGGATCGTCTGCACATCCAGTCCCGTGCTTCCCACCCTGAGAGGCGTCCCCGGATAAGAAGTCAGCATATTCGTTATAATATCCGTCTGCGCAATCTCCACATCATCCGGATAATAATACCGCAGAATCCGTATCGGTGTGTAACCCTGATTTGCCAGCGTGACCGTTCCCCACTGGGAAAGGCCGCTGCAGGTTGCTGTGGTTCCGTTGCAGAATGAGGTAAAATAGGGCGCCTCCTGTCCCTGCCTGCGGACATATTCATTGAAAATCTGGTCTACAATCCTGCTGATGGAATCATAGATCGGTCTTCCGTAAACAAAATACTGATCGTAAGCCGTACTGTTTGTGATGTCAAAATTATACCCTCTCGCCCGATACCACTCCGTATATACCCGGTTCAGCGCAAACGTGATAATGGCATAGATATTTGCCCGAAGCGCCGCCTCCGGCCAGGTCGGATAAATCTCACTGCTGGCAGCATTTTTCACATAATCCGGGAAAGACACCTGCACATTGGAAGCGGCAGAATCCGGCGTCCCCAAATGCACCGTAATGGGATTGGGAATGACAACCTGCCGCAGCACCTGCCCGGACTCACCGCTCTGGAAAGCCCCCTCCGGCTCCCGCTCCCCCTCCATGGCAACCGCAGGCGCTCCCACCGTAATTTCTGTCTGTACCCGGTCCCTTTGCTGTCCCTGCATAGGGATAAGAACAAGCGGAAGGTGTGCCGACTCACCGTCGAAAATCGGGATGTCCGAGACTACTACCGAATCAAAACCTTCCGCCTGTGCAAGCACATGATAAGTGACATAGGGCGTCCCCGTAAAATCCGCATCCAGGGAATATCTTTTGTCCACCGTTTCCAAAGACACTCTTCTCGTCTCGCCGTTTTCGTCCGTCGTCAGCTCATAAATCCGGTTCTGTTCATCGTCCAGAACGCTGACCTGTACCCCGGGCAGAGGCAGCGCTTCATGAGCCGTTCTCGCCTGCATGGTCAGATATCCAATCGCCATAATCCTGTTCTCCTTCACAACTTTATTTCAAAAATCCATATGTTATAGATTATGCGATATGGAAACAACCGTACCTTATACATATAAACACAGAAAGCGCCGGCTCCCATTACGGACAGCCGGCGCCCCTCTTTTCCATATTTATTGATCAGCGGATGCCGATCTCCGTATCGGACTCTGTCGTGTGGCTGTGTGTCTTGATATAATCCACAATCTCGTCAAGTTTCGTGAACGCCAGCCCCACATAGCTGTCCGCGCAGCCGTAGTAGAGTGCAATCTTGCCGCTCTCGGAGTCGTGGATGGTCGCGCAGGGGAAGCATACGTTGGGGACGAAGCCTCTCTCCTCATACCACTCCTCAGGGGTCAGCAGGAAATTCTCACAGCGGTAGAGCACTTTGGACGGATTGTCAATATCGAGAATCGCACCGCCGATGGAATACACAAGACCGTTACAGGTTCCGGTCACGCCGTGGTAGAACAAAAGCCACCCTTCGCTGGTCTCAATGGGCGCAGCGCCGCCGCCGATCTTGACGGACTCCCACCACTCGGAGCTTCTGCCCATCACGTGTCTGTGCTTGCCCCAGTACACCATATCCGGGCTCTCGCTTAAGAAGATATCGCCAAAAGGCGTATGCCCGGAATCGGACGGACGGCTCAGAAGCACAAAGTTACCGTTAATCTTTCTGGGGAACAATACCGCATTCCTGTTGAAAGGGATAAACGGATTCTCAATCCTGGTAAAGGTCTTGAAATCCGTGGTCTTTGCCATACCGATGGAAGCGCCGTAGAAATCCTGACACCAGATGATATAGTAGGTGTCCTCCACCTTCACCAGACGGGGATCATAAGCGTATACCGGCATAAAATCGTTGCCCTGTTCATCCTTAAAAGGGATCTTTTCCTTCTCGAACTCCCAGTGGATTGCATCCTTGCTGTGCCCCAGATATATATACGGGATCCCGTTTACCTGCTCCCCGCGGAACACGCCGATAAACCCGTCGCCGTAAGGCATAACAGCGCTGTTAAAGATTCTGGCAACACCCTCCACCGGATTTCTGCCGATGATGGGGTTTTCGCTGTATCTCCAGATCGGAGCCCCCTTAAGTCCTTCCGGTTTGTCCTGCCATGGTACATTCTTCACCGCAGGACTGATCATTTTCACTTCACTCATTTTTATTCTCCTCTACATCTTCCCTAATCATTATCTGTTATCTGCAACAGCCAGCACGGGCCATTCGCAAAATCGCGCTTTCAGCGCCCTGCGCTGATGTTTCAGGACAAAAACTCCAGATTCTTTCTGATAAAGTCACATCTCTGGGCCACACACTCCACGGAGCGGTAAGGATCTTTGGGGGTGTTGAACACATAGTCCGTCAACTTGTCAATGGTGGTGGTGGCCACGTGCATTCTGGTATCGCTGGCCGCATAATAGATATACACATCACCGTTGTCCTTCGCGATGGCGCCGTTTGTAAACACCACATTCGACACATCGCCCACACGCTCCCAGTCTCTGGGGCCGATCAACATACCAGAAGGCTCTGCGATCACTTTGGAAGGGTCTTTCAGGTCCGTCGCAAAAGCGTAGATCACGTAGCGCAGACCTGCCGCCGTGTTGCGCACGCCGTGGGCGATATGAATCCAGCCGTCCTTTGTCCTGATGGGAGGCGCGCCCGCACCGTTCTTTGCCTCGGTGATGGTGTGATATCTGCGGATGGAGGTCATCTTCTCCTCATCGATCACCGCGTTGGTGATATCGTCGCACAGGCCAAAACCGATACCGCCGCCCGAACCTGTCTCAATGAAGTCATCCATGGGCCTTGTATAGAAGGCATATTTGCCGTCCACAAACTCCGGATGCAGTACCACATTTCTCTGCTGGGGTGAACGTTTGGTGACAAGATTAGGCAGCCTCTCCCAGTTTTTCAGATCCTTCGTCCTCACGATACCCGCCGCAGCCACCGCCGCCGACAGATCGTTCACTGTGGTATCCTTGCTCTCGGAGCAGAACACGCCGTAAATATAACCGTCCTCATGCTTTGTCAGGCGCATGTCATAGACATTTGTCTCCTCCGGGCAGGTGTCCGGCAGTAAAATCGGATAATCCCAGAACTTAAAGCCGTCGATCCCGTTATCGCTCTCGGCCACGCCGAAGAAGGATTTCCTGTCGTTGCCTTCGATTCTGGCCACCAGATAATATTTGCCGTCCAGCTCTATGGCCCCTGAATTCATCACCGCATTGACGCCCAGACGCTCCATAAAATAAGGATTGGTTTCCGGGTTTAAATCATATCTCCAGTAAAGCGGAATGTGCTCCCTTGTGAGCACGGGATATTTGTATCTGTCATAGATCCCGTTGTAATTGTCGGACTTCACATTCCTGCGCTCCACCAGCCTGTTGTACTTATCCAGTTCCACATAGTATTGTTCGTGCAGCATTTTTCCCTCCATAATCATGATATTACGCTTTTCCTGCAAGCGCCGCTTCTCTCTTTATGACCTCCAGACACATCCGCCCGTTGTGATAAGGGCATTTCCAGGGCTCCACAATGGGTTTCCCGCTGACGGACTTCCCCTCCTTATCCACATCCCAGAACCATTCGGAACCGGGCCGTTTGTCGATCACATGCTCTTTGATAAAATTCCATACCGCCTGCGCGCCTTCCAGATACTCCGTATGCTCCGGCGCAAGCTGCCACCCGTTTAAAAATCCCACAAGGGTTTCCGCCTGTACCCACCAGATCCGGTTCTCGTCCACCACGCCCTTCTCGCACTCATTGGCAAGAGACTTTCCGTCGAAGGCTGTCCGATACACCTGGCCGGTCAGGTCAAGTATGATCGGCAGCATCTTCTCCGTATATGTATCATCCCCTAATACATCCGTTCCTCTCCTGATCAGCCATGCAGTTTCGATATCGTGTCCGTAGGAATGCAAATCTAAAATGGAATGCATTTCTCTGTCAAAGAACACTTCCTGCCTGTGCAGTTTAGGATTATAAATCTTTTCTGCGATGGTATCCAGAATCCACATAAGCCGCTTTTTCACCGCTTCGTCGCCGCTTACCCGGTAGAGCTCCGTGTACGCCTCGAACACATGAAGCAGGGTGTTCATGGTTTTATCCGCAATCACGCCGTTCTCGGAAAGCTTGTCGTTTTCGATCTCATGAAACTCCCTGTCAAAAGCCTCCTTGTAGCCGATCTCGTCCATGCACCGCTCCTCAATGATATGAAAGAGCTCCATGGCCGTCGCAAGCGCTTTCTCATCCTTGGACGCATCGTAGTAGGAAGAGAGGGCGTAAATCGAGAACGCCTGATTGTAGGTATGCTTTGTGGTGTCCTCCGGCGTACCGTCATAGTGCACCGACCAGTATACGCCGCCCTTTTCCTGATCCACACAGTATTTCTGCATAAACTCGTAGCCGTGCCTTGCCTCCTCCAGAAGCGACTCATCCTTTAATGCCAGGTACGCATTTGCAAAAAACCAGGTAATGCGGCTGTTCAGGATACAGCCCTTCACCGCCTTTTCGTCCACCTTCAGGTCGTAATCCATATAGCCGGCATAGCCGCCGTTCACGTCATCCCGAAGTCCTTTCCAAAAAGGAATGATGCAGTCTGTCAGGTGCTTTTTGATCTCTTCCACCATCATTGCCCTTCTCCCCCTCCTCTTCGTCCTCTCTCAGAATTTTCCTTTTTTATAATTTTACTCGTTCACAGCCGAATAATTAGCTTATAAACGAGTAAAATTAGTTAACTGTAATTAAATTATAAAGTAAATCTCCCCATTGTCAACAGATTAGATACAAAATCAGCATCTTTGCTCAAATAAAATTTCTTTTTTGTACAAGTTTACCAGCCTAACCTTTCACCGATCCGGCGGTCATACCGCTGTAGATCTGTTTCTGGAAAAGGATGAACACGATCAGCGCCGGCAGAAGCGAAATGATAACGCCCGCACATATCAGATTGTACTTGCTTCCAAGAGGCCCCACGAAGGTGTAAAGGCTGGTCGCCACCGTAGGCAGGAGCTTCTTATTCTGTAAATACAGGTTTGCACAGTAATACTCGTTGTAAGTGCCCACGCCCTTTAAGATACACGCCGTCACGATGGCGGGCTTTAACAGAGGCAGCAGGATCCTGTAATAAATCGTGAAATAGGACGCCCCGTCGATAATCGCCGACTCATCCAGCGACACGCTTATGTTCTCAAAGAACTGAATGTAAATATAAATCGCGATAACGTCCGTACCGCACATCATAATAATGTAGCCCGGCAGGGAATTGATAAAGTGCAAAGCAGTCATGATCTCGTAAACCGCAACCTGCATGGCAACGCCGGGAAGCAGCGTGGCAAAAAGGAACAGGTTCCTGATCAGGCCGTTGCCCGGAAACTGAAAGCGGTTGAGCACATAGGCAAGCGATGTACCCACAAGCACGGAAACCACAAGCACGGTAACCAGAATGATGGTCGAGTTGATAAATGCGCGCCCCATATTCGCCCTGTCAAAAGCCTGCAGGAAATTGTCCGGATTCGCCCAGCTTACGGGCATGGTCATGACATTCGTATTCTGATACTCCGTGTCCGACTTAAACGCCGTGATCACACAGGATATAACAGGTAATACTGCCACAAAGGAAAAAAACACCAGCGATAAATACTTTAAAAAGATCACTAAGTAATGTCCGATTTTCTGTAATGCCGTCATCTATCTCCCCGCCTTTCTAGCCGCATATTTTGCCAGCTGTTTGTCGCGCCTCTTCGCTGCGCCGAAATCCTCGTCCTCCGCGTTCCTGAACGCATACTTGAAGAAGAGCTTTTGCAGGATCGTGGCCGCGAAGATAATCAAAAGGAGCACCACCGCCATGGCCGAGGCCAGACCTACCTTCTGCTGGGTATGGGCAATCTCATTCATAACCACGAAGTAAGTACCCGTCCCGTTTGCGCCGCTGGTGATAACATAAGGCGGCTCGAATGCGCTTAAAGAACCTGTGATGGAAAGGATCACATTCAGCGTCACGATGGTCTTGATGCTCGGCAGAATGATATACCGGAACTGTTCAAACTTATTGGCCCCATCCAGCATGGCCGCCTCGTACAGCTCGGAATCCACGGACATGATCGCGCCGATGAAGAGTACCATGTTCTGTCCGAAATACCGCCACACGGATGTGCCCACAAGAGATATATTGTTAATCCTCTGGTCACGCAGCCAGTACGGAAGATTCTCTAACTGAAAACCACACCACTGAAGCACCGTGTCGAACACGAAACCTCTGGTGTAAAAGAATTTGAAAATAAAACCGATGGCAATACCGTTGATCAGATAAGGGAAGAACATAAAGCCCTTAAAGATATTGCCGCCCTTTACCTTAAAGCTCAAAATCGTAGCCAGATACAGGGCCAGTGCGAGCTGCACAATCGAACCGCCCATATAGTAAAGGCTAAGCTTCAAGGCGCCGAAACAGTCCTTCCTGCTGAACACGCTGGCGTAGTTCTTCCAGCCCACAAAGGTTCTCTTGCCCACATATTTCATATTGTGAAAACTGTACCCCACCATTTCACCGAATGGAAGATATGTAAATGTAAATAACAATGCCAGCGGTATAATCATAAATGCAACAATAATGATAACCTGCTGACCTTTTCTGCTTTTCGCCCACTGCAGAAAGCCCTTTTTGTTTCCTGCTGTATTTGCCTGTGCCACCATATGCTACCCTCCTGATATTTAGGGGCCGGCACACTGATCGTTCCATGTGTCGGCCCCGGTTTACCACTAGAACCTTATAACTGTTTTATATTTCAGTATCTCTTAGTAGAGCACTTCCACTTCGCATACTTCCTGCGCATCATTCCAGGCCTGCGTCCAGTCAGCCATGATGTCGTCGAAAGTCTCTGCGCCTGTGAATGCCGCCTCAACGATTCTCTGTACCTTTGCGTCGCCGCCCTGGTTGAAGGAAAGCTCGGACTCTGCATTCATCGCGTTCATAAAGTCTTCCTCGCCGGGCAGGGATGTCACATTGTTTACAACAGTTACACCGTCAAATACGAAGGAAGTAGGAGCCGTCTTGGAGATCGGGTATCCGCCCTCCAGGTCACACCAGCCGGACTCTTCAACCATCCACTTCACAAATACCATGGCAGCCGCCTTGTTGTCGTCGGAAGCGTTCACGTTGATGCCGTAGCAGTAGTCAGGGCCTGCTGTTGCATACTGCTGGCCGTTTACCGTGATGGGGAAAGGCATGTAACCGATATCATCCGGGTTGTCGCCTGCCGCCTTCATCTGTGCGATCGCCCAGGAACCGAGCACCATGGTGCCGATCTCGCCGTTGTTGATCATGGGCTTACAGCCCTCCCAGTCTGTGGTGGTGTAGTCTTCCTCGATCAGGCCCTGTGCTGTCGCATCATAGAGGATTTTGTACAGGGCGTACGCACCTGTGCCGTCGCCGTTATCCTTGAAAGGCTCTGCCGTATGTACAAACTTCTGGTTCAACCATGTCTCGTCGCCGGTGGTAATTGCACCCAGATAAGAATCCCACTGACCGCCCATGGTCCAGCCTGCCGCATAGTTGGTGTAAAGCGGAACCGCATCTGTGTTGTCCTTGATCGCCTGCAGCGCTGCGATGAACTCGTCAGGCGTCTTGGGAAGTGTGGTAACGCCCGCGTCAGCGAACACTTTCTTATTGTAAAGGATACCCTGTGCGTTACCCATGAAACCGATGCCGTAGCAGTTGCCCGCCGCATCTTTCCACTGATCAGCGAAATTGACATATTCGCTCATCTCTTCTACCGTGCCGTAAGGAACAAAGTATGTAGGAAGGTCGGCAGCATCCACTGCGGGAATGAACATTACGTCACCCCAGTCGCCTGCGGAGAGTCGAAGCAGGGCATCCTCCGCATAATCCGTGATACCCTCGGTCTCCACCGTGATATTCGGATATACCTCGTTAAATTTTGCAATCAGGTCAGGCATCGTGCCGTCCTCTTCACGGTCTGTCTTGTGGTGGATGAACTTGATGGATGCTGTCAGATCCTTGTAATCCTCGCCCAGATTGACAGATGCGTAAGTAAGACCGGACGGCGCTGCCGCGGGAGCCTCCTCGCCTGCGTCTGCCGCAGGAGCCTCCGCATCATCTGCAGAAGCTGCCTCATCTGACGCGGGAGCCTCCGCCGAACCCTCGTCGGAGCCGCCACAGGCTGCCAGCGAGAGTGTCATGGACAGTGCCAAAGTAAGCGCTAACACTTTTCTCAGTTTCATAATAGTAATATCCTCCTTTTAGTCTGACTCCTGTCTCTTATACACATCTCCGAGCCCACGAGACTAGCGCTCATCTCG
>CAMQTN010000093.1 GCA_947037115.1 uncultured Lachnospiraceae bacterium | reverse complement strand
TGAGCGCTAGTCTCGTGGGCTCGGAGATGTGTATAAGAGACAGAAATAAGAGAATTCCCAGGGAGGAATGAAAAGGAAACCGTATGAAATATGTAAAAAGAAGGAAAGGAGTATATTGCATGGTTTTTAACACAGGTGCGGCGCTGCTGGACGCGATTGTGCTGGCTGTGGTGTCGCATGAAGCGGAAGGGACCTACGGCTACAAGATCACGCAGGAAGTGCGGCAGGTCATAGAGATTTCTGAATCCACCCTGTACCCGGTTCTGCGCAGGCTGCAAAAGGACGAATGTCTGGAAATTTACGATATGGAATGCGCCGGGCGCAACAGGCGTTACTATCGGATCACGGAGAAAGGGAGGGCGCAGCTAAACCTTTATATCAGCGAGTGGTATCGGTATTCTGCCAAATTGAACAGTATCTTTGAGGGAGGATGGAAGAATGACTAGAGCGGAATTTATGAGCAGACTGACTGCCTTGCTGCAGGATATGCCGCCTGCGGAGAGAGAGGAGGCAATTCAGTATTACAACGATTACTTCGACGATGCGGGAGCGGGAAATGAAGCGGGTGTTATCGCTTCTCTGGGTTCACCGGAAGAGATTGCAAAATCTATAAAGGCCGGACTGGTTGACGGTGGAAACAGCGGTGAGTTTACGGAGTCCGGGTTTCAGAGTTATGGACGAAGAAATGAGAACCAGATTATGTCAACCAATCAAAACGGAAACGGCGCCGCCGGACAAAACCACAGTCAGGATTTTCACAGCGCCTCTTTCGGACAGCAGGGAAATCATGGGAACAACGCCGGCGGGCAGCAGACACATGCACAGGGAAGGCCGGGGAAACCGTCTATGACAGTCGGAAAGATTGTCCTCATTATCCTGCTGGCGATACTCCTGTCTCCGGTCTGGATCGGTGTCCTGGGAGGCTTCTTTGGCGGTGCGCTTGGGCTGTTTGGCGGTCTGATCGGTATCTTTATCGCATTTCTGACGGTGGGTATCGTGTTGACAGTGTTGGGCATCGCGCTGGTCGTCGTCGGAATCGTGGCGTTATTCGGCGCGCCTCTCGGAGGACTTTGTCTGATTGGCGGGGGTCTGATTATGGTGGCGGTCGGACTGGTATTTGTCTGGCTGATGGTGCTGGTGGTAGGTACGGCGATTCCTGCACTGATCAGAGGTGTTGTAAATCTGTGCAGCAGGTTATTTCACAGGGGAGGTGAGCAGGCATGAAAAAATTTACAAAGGGATGTCTGATGACAGCATTGGTTTTGTTTATTGTGGGATTTGTTGTCTGTATGGTGTGCGGACTGCTGGGAGGTTTCCGGCAGCTGGAGGAAATGGATGGTTTGGGATGGATTCCCTTCAGGTATAGCAGAAACGCCATAGGCGGTGTGGAATTTGGTTTTTTGGGACATGAAGTGGAGATTCTGGGAGATATTGATGATATTGGTGATATCGGAGGCATCGGAAATATTGATGAGAAGAAACAGCTTCCGCTTACGGCCGACACCCTCGGCGATATCGATATTGACGTGGAGCACTGTAATGTGCGCATTCTGCGATCGGAAGACGAGTATGTATGGCTCCTTGTGGGAGTGGAAGGGGATTTCCACGACATGGAGCTGCCGCGTTACACCATAGAAAACGACGGCGCAAAAAGCGACCTCTGCATTGAAAATGAGGTGAAACATCCGATAAACCACTGGATGGACGGATCCAATGATATGACCCTGTATCTGTGGCTGCCGGATGGATGCGCGCTGGAAGAGTGCGAAATCGATGTGGGCGCGGGCGTGATGGACAGCATCTTCCTGAAAGCAAGGCAGGTAGATGTTTCTTTAGGAGCCGGCAGCCTTAAGGCGGCGGGCTTCGAGGGGGACGAAGTCAATCTTGAGGTGGAGGCCGGAGAACTGCTTGCAGGGCGTGTCACTGCCGGGAAGGCGGATTTTGAGGTCGGCGCCGGAACTCTGAATATAGAGGAACTTCTGGTAAGCCGTGAGGCGGATATTTCCGTGAGTGCGGGAAATTGCGGGATCACAGGAACCATAACAGGAGAGTTGGAGCTGAAATGCGATGTGGGGAGTGCACAAATGCATCTTACCGGTTCGGAGGATGACCACAGCTATGAGGTGCGCGGTATGGGCGAAATCACGGTGGGAAGTTACAGGCATGACGGATTTGCGGCGGAAAGATCGTGGAATGCCGGAAAAGGAAGTTTGTTTGACATAGATTGTAATTTGGGAACGGTGACCGTTACCTTTGAAGAGTAAGCTTGGGAAAATGAAGGAGGAAAAACAATGAACAATGAAAAGAAACTGATGAGATCCCATGTAAACAGAATGATCTGCGGCGTCTGCGGCGGTATCGGGGAATACCTGAATATAGACCCCACGCTGGTGCGTCTGATCTGGGCGCTGTGCTCTCTTGCCAGCGTCGGTATGGGCTTTCTTCTCTATATTATTGCGGCGATTGTGATGCCGGAGGACAATGGCATCGTTGGATAAAGCCGGGATGGGAATGAGGTGGTAAGTTTTATGGGAAGAGGGCGGAGGGAATACATGATGTAAACCGACCGCCCTTTTACACCTGATTTGGATGATTTATAAATGTCCGCCTGGCAGCCGTCTATTTTTCTTTTGCGGCTATGGTAAAGAACAGTCCCGATTTTTTCAGTGCAGGCCGCAGGGCCATGTACACAAGAACGGAGACGATGGTAGAGGTCACCGCGTTGATGGAGGTGGAGGCCACGTTCCAGGCCAGTGTCACCTCTGCGGCAGGCTTGCCCAGAATTACCAGTTTGTAGAAATATCCTGCCAGAGGATCAAAGATCACATTGAACAGCAGCCCTCCCACAGCGGCAATGAAACACCATTTATAGACTTTCCTGTTGTCGGTTTCCGTGCTGATGTGGGCGATTCTGTGGGCGATCAGTCCTGTGATCAGCCCGATGCAGAATTTCAGGATAAAAGTCTTGGGGGCGTAGATCACATAGACCGGATCAAAGAGATCGCCGACGGTCATGCCGATGGCGCCGCCAAGGCCGCCGTACACACCGCCCAGAAGCAGGGCGCCCAGAACGCATACTGCGTTTCCAAGATGGATGGAGGTGGCATCGCCGCCCGGCAGGGGAATTTTGATCTGCAAAAAAGTAAATACCACATAGGATAATGCCGCAAAAATGCCTGTAAATACAAGTTTCAATAATTTCTCGTTTTTCATTTTATGTCTGCCTTTCTTTGCGTTATCCCCATCTTATAGCAAAATGGTATTTTTCAAAGTGCCAATTCGAGATTTTTTAACCATACCAGATGGACGGATTTATATGGTGCAGAGGGATGGAAGAAATAGAATTGACAAAACTACCTCAATTTACTATAGTAATAGATAGTTGAAAAAGGCATGGAAAGAGAAGAGTACACAGGTACCGCCGCCAGAGAGAGGAGTCAGATGCTGGGAGATTCCTTCGGACAGGGATTGTGGAACGTGGCTCTTGAGCCGGGGCGCCGAACCATTTTAAGCAGACAGTAAGCGCTCACGGGTTATCCCCGTTAACGGATAGAGTCCTGATGGAAGACAGAGGGATTCATGAGTGATAAATAAAGGTGGTACCGCGCACTTGCGCCCTTTGCCGTAAAATCGGCAGAGGGCATTTTTTGCGCGCATAAGCAGAGTCAGAAGTGACTGGCAACATGCTCATGCTTGCATGAATGCATGGTGGCAGTTGCTTATGACGAGCAACGCGAACGAGAAATGCGTAGCATTTCGAGTCTGCTTATGCGGAGCAGAGTCAGAAGAGACAGTGATATGAAGGAGGCAGATATGGGTAGAGAACTTGCAAAAACTTACGATCCGAAGGGGATTGAGGACAGATTGTACCAGAAGTGGCTGGACAAAAAATATTTCCACGCTGAAGTAGATGAGACGAAAAAACCATTCACCATCGTGATTCCCCCGCCGAATATCACGGGACAGCTGCACATGGGGCATGCTCTGGACAATACCATGCAGGACATCCTGATCCGCTATAAAAGGATGCAGGGCTACAATGCGCTCTGGCAGCCGGGAACGGATCACGCTTCCATTGCGACAGAGGTGAAGATCATCGAGAAGCTGAAGGAGGAGGGGATCGATAAAAACGATCTCGGCAGAGAGGGCTTTCTGGAGAGGGCCTGGGACTGGAAGAGGGAGTACGGCGGGCGCATTGTGTCCCAGCTTAAGAAACTGGGATCATCCTGTGATTGGGACAGGGAGCGCTTCACCATGGACGAGGGCTGCAATAAGGCAGTCACGGAAGTGTTTGTGAAGATGCACGAGAAAGGCTGGATTTACAAGGGCAGCCGTATCATCAACTGGTGTCCTGTCTGCAACACCTCCATTTCCGACGCGGAAGTGGAGTACGAGGAGCAGGCCGGTCATTTCTGGCACATCAAATATCCGCTGGTGGATGAGAACGGACAGCCAAGCAAAACAGAGTTTCTGGAGTTTGCAACCACCCGTCCCGAAACCATGCTGGGCGATACTGCGGTAGCGGTCAATCCGAATGATGAGAGATATACTTATTTAAAAGGAAGACAGGTATGGCTCCCCATTGTGAACAAGGCGATTCCTGTGGTGGAGGACGAGTATGTGGACATGGAGTTCGGGACCGGCGTCGTGAAGATCACACCTGCCCACGACCCCAACGACTTCGAGGTGGGAAAGAGACATCATCTGCCTGAGGTCAATATTATGAACGACGACGCCACCATTAATGAAAACGGCGGTAAATATCAGGGACTGGATCGGTACGAGGCGAGAAAGCGGATTGTGGAGGAGCTGGAGGCGGAAGGGCTTCTGGTGCGCATTGAGGATTACTCCCACAATGTGGGAACCCATGACCGCTGCCATACAACCATCGAGCCCATGATCAAGCAGCAGTGGTTTGTGAAGATGGACGAGCTGATCAAGCCTGCCGTGGAGGCGGTGAAGAAGGGCGAGATCAAGCTGATCCCTGAGCGGATGGACAAGATATACTTTAACTGGACGGACAATATCCGCGACTGGTGTATCAGCCGCCAGCTCTGGTGGGGACACCGCATTCCGGCCTACTACTGTGATAAGTGCGGGGAGATCGTAGTCGCAAAGGAGCGTCCCCAGACTTGCCCGAAGTGCGGCGGTGCACATTTTACACAGGATCCCGACACGCTGGATACCTGGTTTTCCTCGGCGCTGTGGCCCTTCTCCACACTCGGCTGGCCGGAGCAGACGGAGGATCTGAAATATTTCTATCCCACGGATGTGCTGGTGACGGGTTACGATATTATTTTCTTCTGGGTCATCCGTATGATCTTTTCCGGCTACGAGCAGATGGGGGAAAAGCCTTTTAAGACGGTTCTGTTCCACGGACTGGTGAGAGATTCCCAGGGCCGCAAGATGAGCAAATCTCTGGGCAACGGCATTGATCCCCTTGAGATTATAGATAAGTATGGCGCAGACGCGCTGCGGCTTACGCTGATTACCGGCAACGCGCCCGGAAATGACATGCGTTTCTACTATGAGAGAGTGGAGGCCAGCCGCAATTTTGCAAACAAGGTCTGGAACGCCTCACGATTCATTATGATGAATATGGATCAGGAGGAGGAGAAAACCGGGAAGCGGGGCTGGGAGGTATCCTATGATGAGGTGAAGGGCAGCCTTTATCCGGTGGACAAGTGGATTCTCTCCAAGTTAAACACATTGGCAGGGGAAGTGACCGACAACATGGACAGCTTTGAGCTGGGGATTGCCGTGCAGAAGGTCTATGATTTTATCTGGGACGAGTTCTGCGACTGGTATATCGAGATGGTGAAACCCAGGCTTTACAGTGACGAGGCAGGCGGGGAAGAAGGAAAGAGAGCGGCTCTCTGGACTTTGCAGAATGTGCTGATAGATGCGTTAAAGCTGCTTCATCCCTACATGCCTTTCATCACGGAGGAAATCTTCTGCACCCTGCAGACAAAAGAGGAATCCATTATGATCTCCAAATGGCCGGAACCCTCGAAAGACAGGGAGTTTGTGAAGGAAGAGACAGCCATCGGTCTGATGAAGGAGGCGGTGCGCGGCATCCGTAACGTGAGGACACAGATGAATGTGGCTCCCGGCAAAAAGGCGGCTGTCTTCGTGGTCAGCGACAAGGAGGAAGTACGGCAGATCTTTGACGAGGGCAGACAGTTCTTCACGGCTCTGGCGGCGGCCTCTGAGCTTACCGTGCAGTCGGACAGGAGCGGCATTGACGACAGCGCTGTATCTGTAGTGATCCCGAATGCCACCGTTTACATTCCTTTTGAGGAGCTGGTGGATATCGAACAGGAGATTGAGCGGCTCAGGAAGGAGCAGAAGCGTCTGGAAGGAGAGCTTGCCAGAGTGCAGGGGATGCTCGGCAATGAGAAATTCATGGCAAAGGCGCCGGAACAGAAAGTGGCCGAGGAGCGTGCGAAGCTTGAAAAATATACGCAGATGAAGGCACAGGTGGAGGAGCGGCTCTCCCAACTTGGATGATCTGAAAAAAAATCTATATTACCACTGGAAAAGTAAGTTGATTTGGTGTAAAGTTATAGATAGAATTGGTATGTTGGAAATATATGACATGAGTGTCAGAAAATAAGAGGAAGGGAGGTGAGTCACGTGGCAGAAGTCAATTTGTCCTCGGAACAGCTTGATAAACTGAAAGCAGCCATGGCCAGAGCGAAGGGCCAGAGTATTCAGGCAGTACAGTCGGCACAGCCTGCAGCGCCGCAGGGGGCGGCAGCCGGAGCGGTGAAGGCTGAAGCGTCGGCGGCAGTGGAGACAGAAAAACGGCCCATCGAGTCCAACCTGGCAGAAGGCACTTATCTGCGAGTAGACGAGGACGAGATGGCAGCGTGGCTTTACCTCGCACCGCCTGATGCAGGACAGACCTACACAAAGCGGGATCTGGAAAATTATCTGGAGCTGCAGGGTGTGGTCAGGGGATATCACAGCTCCAACCTGTCCGCCATGATTAAGAAAAAGGTTTATGAAAGAGAGATTCTGGTGGCCAGAGGAGCCGAGACGAAGCCCGGCAAGGACGGCTGGTTTGAATATCTCTTTACTCCTGAGGAGCACAGCGGGCCTAAGGTTAATGAGGACGGCTCGGTGGACTATTCCAGCATGAGTGCGCTACAGAATGTACATAAGGGCGACAAGGTGGCGATTTATCACTATGCGGTGCAGGGTGAGAACGGTTATACGGTTTTTGGAGGGGAGATGAAAGCGGCTCCCGTCAGGGATCTGCCGCCTATGAGAGGTAAGGGGATCACCAGAGAAAACGGCGTCTATTATGCGCAGAACGATGGCAAGATCGAGGTCAAGGACGGCAAGATTGACATTCAGAACGTTCACGAGATCATGGGTGATGTGGATGCGATCATCGGCAAGATCGAGTTTTTCGGTGATATCATTATTAACGGCAACGTGGAAGGCGGTATTGTGATCCGCGCCGGCCGTAATATAGAAGTTCACGGAACGACAGGAGCAGCGACATTGTATGCGGGCGGCGATGTGATGCTGTCGCGCGGCATCCAGGGCGGCGGAAAAATATCCGCCAGGGGAAATGTCTACGCGGAATTTATAGAGAACACTACAGTGGATGCGGGCGGGCTGGTGCAGTCCAACGTGATCCTGAATGCGAAGGTATCCGCGAAGGATAAAGTGATTACCACAGGCAAGAGGGGTGCGATTATCGGCGGCTATACTCATGCGCTCAAGAGTATCGAAGTCATGACGGCCGGCAATGACGTGGAGCTGAAAACCGTTCTGCACTGCGGCTATGAGCCGGAGGCTTTCGATAAGCTTCTTGAGGCGAGGCGCAGGGAGACGGAGATCAGGGACCGGCTTTCCAAGCTGGTGGATAACATGACGGAGGCATTGCGTGAGAAGCGGATGCGGGGTGCTGGTACATCCAGAAATACGGAGGCCAGCCTTTTGGAATGGAACCGGTTGAAGGATGAATACTTTGCCGAACTCGATAAGGTTGGAAAAGAGCGGGAAGAGCTTGAAACCACCATGGAGGAGGGCAAGGACTCCTATATTAAAGTGGACGGTAATATCTATCGGAATGTGGTGGTCAGTATCAATGCCGAACAGATGACGCTGGACCGTAATACCTGCTTTATGAAGTATTCTGCTGACAGGGGTGTGATTGAGGGCACTGTGATTGTACACAACTGATTTTTAGGACTGAAAAATGAAAGAGGCGTTTGACACATATGGGGCGGCGGAGGATTATATCAACGCCACCCCTAAATTTACGAAAAAAAACAGCACAGAGGATACGGCGCGGTTCTGGGAATATCTGGGATATCCGGCACGGGACGGCAGGATTTTACACATAGCAGGCACAAACGGAAAAGGCTCCGTTTGTGCTTATTTGTGTTCCGTTCTGCGGCGTGCCGGCATTTCCTGCGGTATGTTCACGTCTCCCCATCTGGTCACCATGAGGGAGCGGTTTGTGATTGACGGGGAAATGGTCTCAGAGGAGGATTTTCTGTATGCGTTCCGCGTGGTGCTGGAGAGCGTAAAAAGTTTTCCGACGGAGAATTATCACCCTTCTTTTTTTGAATTTCTGTTCTTTATGGGTATGGTTTTATTTGAGAAATACCGCGTGGAGTATGTGGTTTTGGAGACGGGGCTTGGCGGCCGGCTTGACGCCACCAATGTGACGGATGAAAAAAAAGTGTGTATTTTGACTTCAATCGGGTATGATCATATGGAGTACCTTGGGGAGACGCTCGGGCTGATTGCGGGAGAGAAGGCGGGGATTATGCGCCGGGGCGTTCCCGTGGTCTATCCGGACCGGCAGGAGGAGGTAACCCGGGTCATTGAAGAATATGCGAAAAAGACAGGAGCCGAAACCTTTCCGCTTGAAAAAACGGCGATAAAAGAAATAAAGATTAAAAATAAAACGATTGATTTTTCTCTTCATTTACACTATTATGATTATATTGGTTTTACTGTGTCCACTTCCGCACTCTATCAGGTGGAAAATGCGTCGCTTGCGGTGAGGGCTCTGGAGCTTCTGCGGGACAGGCGTATTACGGTTCCCGTGATGCAGGACGGGATTCGGGAAGCATTCTGGGAGGGCAGGATGGAAGAGGTGCTGCCGTCGGTGTATGTGGACGGCGCGCACAACGTGGATGGTATCCGCGCTTTTCTGGAGACAGTGAAACGCCATTTCTGTACGGGCAGACGGATTCTTCTCTATTCTACAGTGCAGGACAAGCAATACAGGGAAGTGTCGGCATTACTATCACAGGCGGGACTTTTCGATGAGATCTGCCTTGTGCCCCTACAGGGGGAACGCGCATTGGCGTTGTCAGAACTTACAGATTCTTTCAGGCAATATACCGGATTTGACAGGAAGGCATATGATACGCTGGAAACGGCGTTCAGGACGCTGTTATCACATAAGAATGACGGGGACGAGGTGTATATTGCCGGTTCATTATATTTGGTGGGCGAAGTGAAAGCCCTTTTAAGGAGCCTTGAGCATGATTAATTTTGAAGAGGAATTGAAAAAGTTCCACCCCAGTCTGGAAGTGGAGGACGCGGAGGAGGCGATCTACAATCAGGACCTGACGGATATGGCAGACCTGATGGTGAAGATTGTCAAGGAATCAAAGAAAACAGGAGAATAGGGGACTGGCATAGATGAATTGTTATCAGTGCGGCTGTACACTGTCTCAGCATGATTTTTGCACGAACTGTGGTGCCGATGTAGCCCTTTACAAGAGGATCATATATATCTCTAACCGTTTTTACAACGATGGATTGGAGCGGGCCGGCGTCAGGGACCTGACGGGTGCTATTACAAGTCTGCGGCAGAGCCTTAAATTCAATAAAAATAATGTGGAAGCCAGAAATCTGTTAGGCTTGGTCTATTTTGAGACCGGCGAGGTTGTGGCTGCCTTAAGCGAGTGGGTAATCAGTAAAAATCTGCGTCCGAAAAAGAATATTGCGGACGATTATATCAGTATGATCCAGACGAACCAGAACCGTCTGGACGCCATCAACCAGACCATCAAAAAATACAATCAGGCGCTTACCTACTGTAATCAGGACAGCCTTGACCTGGCGGTGATCCAGCTGAAAAAAGTGCTTTCCCTGAATCCGAAGTTTATCCGGGCGCATCAGCTTCTGGCGCTTTTGTACATTAACAATGAGGAGTGGGAGCGCGCAAAACGGGAACTCACGAAATGTCTGGAAATTGACACGAACAATACGGCGACACTCAGATACCTGAAGGAAGTGGACGAGATGCTGCTGCCAGAGGAGGGCGTCAAAAATTCCTCAAAGAAGCAGAAGGCATCGAATCAGGTTATCAAGTATCAGAGCGGCAATGAGACGATCATTCAGCCGGCCAATATGAAGGAGAGCAGAGGCGTTACCTCTCTGCTCAATCTGGGAATCGGCCTGGCCATCGGTATTGCCATCGCCTTTTTCCTGATTCTTCCGGCCAGAATACAGTCTGCGAGGGCAAATATTGACGAGGAGCTTCGCAAGGTCAGCGAGCAGTCTGACGCCAAGACGGCGACCATTGACGAACTGCAGCAGCAGCTTGGGGAGTTACAGGCGCAGAAGGAGACGCTGGAGCAGGATATGACGGCGTATATGGGAACGGACGACGGCAATTTACAGTCCGTGGAAAGCCTGATGAAAGCGGCCAGCGCATATCTGACGGAACCGTCGGACGTCACCACGGTGGCGGATTATCTGGATCAGATTGAGCAGGAAAGGTCAGAGGAGGGAGAGCAGGAAAATACGGAAGCCTTTGACAGTCTGTACAATAATCTTCTGGCGCTGGTAGGGCCGCAGCTTGCCGAGTCCTATGACGAGGAAGGCCATGCGGCGTTCTGGGCGGCCAACTATGAGGAGGCCATTCCAAAGCTGACAAAGGCATATCAGTATGATCCGACGAACGGGCAGGCGCTCTATGATCTGGCCAATTCCTACTACCGCATGGGAGATGCACAGACAGCAAAGGGGATTTACCAGCAGGTGATCGAGCTGTTCCCCAACACGGAGAAGGCTGACAAGTCTGAGAATTTCCTGGCGGAGATCGAAAGAGCGGAAGAATAAAGCGTTGTATACTTAAGAAAAAAGCATAACATACAAAAGAGGACATGGCTCAGAGGGGCCATGTCCTTTTCTATATTCCGGAAAGGGGTTTACATAATATGGAAGAAGATTTCAAAGTAATTGACAATTACCTGATGATAAGGATGCCGGCTGAGATAGATCACCATAAATCGGTTGACATAAGTAAACGCGCAGACCGGTATATTGTCACAAAAAAAGTGGGAAATGTGGTGTTTGATTTTGAACGGACAACCTTTATGGACAGTTCGGGTGTGGGGATTATTCTGGGGCGGTATCGGAAAATTTCCTGTTTTGGAGGGAAGGTGTATGCGGTCAATGCGGGCAGCAGGATCCGGCGTCTGCTGCTCCTGTCGGGACTTGAGAATATTGTGGAAATGATCGAGCAGTAAATTGTCCGGTCGCGGGATTTGTGTCTGCGTGCTGCCTGCCACAAACTCGGAATGAGAGGAGAGAAAGGAAAAGGAGGACGATATGATAGAAGTGACGGAGAAAAAGGATTACAGGCTGGTTACAAATGAGATGCGGCTGGAATTTGCAGCGGTATCCGACAATGAATCTTTTGCGAGGATGGCGGTGGCGGCGTTTATTGCACCCCTAAACCCCACCCTGGAGGAACTCTCCGACGTAAAGACGGCAGTATCCGAGGCGGTGACCAACGCAATTATCCACGGATACGGAAACCGGGGGAGCGTTACGGACCGGGTGCAGATGAACTGTGACCTGCGGGGTGATATTTTACAGGTGGAAATCATAGACAGGGGTGTTGGAATGGAGGATGTGGACAGGGCCATGCAGCCGCTTTTTACGACAAGGCCCGAGTGGGAGCGCTCCGGGATGGGCTTTGCCTTCATGGAGGCTTTTATGGACGATCTGGAGGTACTTTCCGAGCCGGATCAGGGGACCCTTGTACGCATGTATAAAAAGATAGGCCTGGGCGGCTGGATTGTCAGCGGGGAATAGCCTATGGAAGAGACTGCCGTATTAATCGAACGATCACAGGCAGGAGATAAAGCGGCGAGAGAGGTACTGATAGAGGAAAATCTGGGACTGGTACGGCATATTGTCAAGCGTTTCATCGGGAGAGGATACGATCCGGAAGATTTGTTCCAGATCGGCTGTATCGGGTTAATCAAGGCGATCGATAAGTTTGACCTGCAATTCGGGGTCCGCTTTTCTACCTATGCGGTTCCCA
Source organism: uncultured Lachnospiraceae bacterium (assembly GCA_947037115.1). Classification (GTDB taxonomy): domain Bacteria; phylum Bacillota; class Clostridia; order Lachnospirales; family Lachnospiraceae; genus UBA3282. Next base: position 1,680 of record CAMQTN010000093.1, on the reverse strand, counting down.
TGATACAGGGAGAAATCAAACGGTTTTTGCGGGATGACGGTATGGTGAAGGTGAGCCGCACCCTGAAGGAGAACGGCTGGAAGATCAAGCAGGCAGCCGAGCGGCTTTCCCAGATCTACGGGAGGGAGGCGACACTACAGGAGATTTCCGCGGAGACGGAGCTGACCATAGAAGATATTGTAATGGCGCTGGACGCCAACGTGGAGGTGGAGTCCATTTACAAGTCGGTCTATCAGTCTGACGGCAACGAGATCTATCTGGTGGATCAGGTTGTGGGGGACGGCGGGGGGTGTACCGCCGGAATTAACCGCGCCGGAGAGGATGCGGAGAAGGAAAAAATTTTAAACCACATGCTTCTGGAGCAGCTTCTGGGAATGCTCTCGGAGACGGAGAGCCAGCTTATACGGATGCGGTATTTTCAGGACAAGACGCAGGTGGAGGTGGCAAAGAGTCTGGGAATCAGCCAGGTGCAGGTCAGCCGTATGGAGAAGCGGATTCTGCAGAGGCTGCGAAGGGAGGTGCGGTAGAGGCAGCAGAGCGGAGAGTGAAATCGGTCACTCCCCGCTTTTTTTAGTGCAAAAACGATTTTGCGCTTATTCAAATATAATTTAACGTGAAAAATGACCACTTGTGCCAAATAATGACCGTTTGCGCGCAGACTATCGAAAAATTTTTCAAAATGCGTTATGATGTGCATAACGGAGGGGAAAAAGAATGAGAAAAAGCTATTTGGTGGACGGGGCAAAACTACGATGCGTGTGCGGAAGTAAGACCGGCTGTTTGCGCGTATCGGCCGGATGTAATAATTATGCAGAAAACGGAAAGCAGAAGGCGAGCAGTGCGGACTGCAAACCGGAGGATAATATACCAGTACCCGTAGGAGCATTGTGCAGGTCAGCGCACCGTATCAAAGCGGATCATGTTATGGAGATAGTGGCAAAGTCCATGAATAAAAAGCAGGAACAACAGATTTTGGACTATTACAGCACAACAGACAAATATATCCGTAGCAAGACACAATCCAATGTGCGGGCAGTCGGCAGTTGAAAAAGCGTCTTATATCAGTAGGAGCGTTCTTGTGAGCGAATATGACGGGCAGACCTACCGCCCAAAATACCATGAAGATTTAGTCCACAGTGAAATCTCTCTCCCACCCAATGTGCCCAAAGAATATGCAGACCGAGCCACCTTATGGAACGCCGTTGGACTGTCAGAGAAAGGGCAGAAATCACAGCTTGGTACCCCGAATTAAAGGAGCGTATGCGGAGGTAATCAGCGACAACAAAAAGAACCTTGAGAGGGAGATTCAGAACGAAAGCCGACAGCGTAACAGACAACAGAGCAGGATTAAACGGAGGAAGAAATTTAGCGGGAATTTTATTGTAAATGGGAGCGTTTTTTTGTATAATTGAAATGTGGATAGAGTAAGCTATACCGTATCTCCTACCACAGATTTTAGAAATCGAGGTGATAAGGTGTCGGACGAAACAAAACAGACACAGGAAGTTAAGGCGAAACGTACAGCGAAAAACAGTGTATTCCTTGATCTTTTCCAAGATAAAAAGAATTTGCTGAAACTGTATAAAACATTACACCCAGAGGATACGGACGCAACAGAGGACACACTGGATATTGTAACGATAGACAATGTTTTGACAGATAATCTCTATAATGATCTGG
>CAMQTN010000092.1 GCA_947037115.1 uncultured Lachnospiraceae bacterium | reverse complement strand
CTATGGACTATAAAAAAGAGCTTCACGATTTATTTCTAATGCAGCAAGCGTATGGAACCTTATTTTCCCTCATAAATAAACTGCAAATTACCGGAGATACTTATTTTGACGGTCTTACATCACGTCAATTTATGACAATCGTTGCAATATTACATTTAACAGAAGAAGAAACAACAATAAACAATATCGCACGCAAATTGGGAACAAGTAAACAAAATGCAAATCGTATGGTTTCCAGTATTGAGAAATTGGGATATATTGAGATTGTTCCCAGTTCTAAAGACAAACGGGCTACCAATGTTCGTTTTACAGACATTGGAAAACAAAAAATAATTGAATGTTCTCAATATGCTGTCGATTTTATGGCAGACATATTCAGGCATTTCGAAACGGAAGAAATTGAAACTTTATGGAATTTACTGCGTAAGCTGTATGAATTTGACGGGAGCCATCAGGACGGGTTTGAAGAAAGTGGTTTACCTCTCACGTCTGATACCGGATTAGGCGAAAGCATTTTACAGCATTTCGCACAGAAAAGAAAATCTTTAGAATAAGACAGCAAAACGGCTGTCTTATTTTTTACCATTCAATTAGACACCATGTTGACTTTTTAAGAGAGTCGTGCTATTATGTAATTCGACAACAAGGTGTCTATCAAAAGGAGCAGTATTATGACGGAAGCAATCATTGTCAAAAAATTGAATAAAAGCTATGGACAGAAGCCTGTCATTAAGGATTTGCGTTTTTCTGTCTTTCAAGGTGAAATTGTTGGGCTATTAGGTGCGAATGGCGCTGGAAAAAGCACAACAATCAACATCTTATCCACAATCCTAAAGCATGACAGCGGAAGCGTCTTAATTGGTGGATTTGATTTAATGAAAGATAAGTCAAAAATCAAAAAAGTTGTAGGTATTGTCCCACAGGATTTAGCAATCTATGAAGAAATCAGCGCTGAAAAAAATGTTTCATTCTTTGCCAGCCTATATGGTTTGAATGGAGCCGGGCTAAAGGCAAATACTTCTAAGGCACTTCAACAGGTAGGGCTATATGAACACCGCACAGAAAAGCCTAAGACCTTTTCGGGAGGAATGAAACGCCGCCTTAACATTGCGTGTGCTATTGCTCATGCCCCTAAACTTATTATCATGGACGAACCGACTGTTGGCATTGACCCACAATCCCGCAATCATATTCTAAAATCCATTTTAACCATGCGTGAACAAGGGGCAACTATCCTTTACTCTACACACTATATGGAAGAAGTTGAAGCAATAGCTGATCGTATTCTGATACTTGACGAAGGACAGATCATTGCGTCCGGCACAAAAGATGAATTGTGCCAGCGTTATGAAAATCAAATTACATATCATTTTACTTTAGACCGCCAGCCGGAGGAACAGGGTATTAGATTTTCCGGGTTATCAATGATTAAATCGGTAACTTATGAGGAACAGGGTTTAACTGTTACGGTGGGTATCAGTAATCAAGGTTTGAGCCATATTATAACAGCTATCCTTTCTGCCGGGTATCAGATTAAGTCTATGTCAAGTAAAGAAGCGTCCCTTGAAACAGTCTTTTTAGATTTGACTGGAAAATCGTTGCGGGACTAACAGAGGGAGGGCTTATGAATTTGTTAAGAATATTGCGTCAAGATTTAGGCAACATCATTCACAATCCGTCTTTGATTTTTTCAAATACCATATTACCGCTTATTTTGATTGGGGTTATGGGATTTGTTACAAAAGGTGGTTTTGGTACGGAACCTGTTTCTTCCTTTGACTATTACGGCGTGAATATGATGATTTTCTCTGTTAGTATGATTGCAATTACGGCAACAAATGCTTTTATGGAGGAACGGGTAAAAAGAGGGAATTTCCGTATTGCTTATGCACCTGTATCGAAACAGGAAATTTACCTTTCTAAAATTTTATCCTCTTATCTTTTATCTGCAATTTGTTATGGCGTACTGGTTCCAGTCTGCCAATATGTCTTAAGGCTGAATATGGGAGGAAGCAATTTTATTTACTTTGTCCTTTTACTAAATGTATTTGGGTTTTGCGGCTGTTGTTTCGGAACAATGTTTTGCTGCATTTTCAAGAACGAGGAACAGGCAAACAGTATTATGCAAATTCCGTTGTTTTTATCTATCATATTGGGGGGAGTGATTTTTCAAATTCACCGTTTTGACAGCTTCCTTAATCGTCTGTCTTGGCTTTCCCCTGTGAAGTGGGCAGCTGATTGCAGCTATCAAATCATCTATGATAATGACCTGCATTTGCTGTACCCTGTTATGATTGGTCTGTTGGTTTTGTCATTCTTTTTTATTGGGGTATGCCACATTCTTTTTAAGCCGGAGGATTATATATGAGCATATTGTTAAAAAATAACTTTGAAAGAATAAAACATCATAAATCTGTATTATTTATTGCCTGTATCGTCATGCCGGTTTTTATTTGCGCTGCAATTTACATTTCTAACCATTCAACTTCTCATGAAGTAATTGCTATATTAAATAGCGACATTCCGGCAGATATATCTTGCGAACAATACACACTCATGAGTGTAGAACAACAGCCGCCTTTATCTGCCTTTATAAACGGTACTTATGCGGCATTTGCCAAAAAGCGGACGGACGGAACCTACTCTATTATTACCCTAAAGGGAAAACAGGATAAAGAAGCAATTCAATCATTACTGACAACTGGACGATTACCGGCAGACTATAGGGGTGACGACTTAAAAAGAAAGGAACGAGGTATTGGGACGAACATTCTAGGATTTATTACAATGCTGGTACTCATGCAAGGGGTAGCTTTGACAACACTATATCCCGAAGACCGTTCAAACGGAACTTTCCGCCGGATTTTGTCTGCGCCATGTAATGAAAACCAGTATTTAGCAGCACAATTTATTTTCACATTGATTTGTATATATGCTCCAACTTTTGCCCCGATTGCTATTATTCATGCTTTGTTCGGTGTAGAAATTGGTTTCAGCATTGCTGATATTGCGGTATTGCTATTACTTTTAACTGTTTTTGCCACCGCCTTTGCCCTGTTTATCGCTACTGTATTTGACAGAAATACGAATCTGATTGCAACAGGAATCAGTGTTGTTACCTGTATCATAGCCGGGTGTTTTATTGAAATCAGCACAAACAATCCTGTATTAGCAGCAATATGCAAAATGATTCCTCAAACTGAATTTATGGAGCTTGTGCATGGAATAGAGTTTGGCAAAAACTATTTTCAATTCCGCTATGGGATTGCTTATATTCTGCTCTGTTCTCTGTTTTTTGTGGCTATGGGTATCAGCATTGCTAAAAGAAGAATATTGGAAGGAGAATACTAATGTCGGTAGAAACAATCATAACATTTGGGTACTGGTAAACGCTTTGCAGACAGCAGCATATTCCGTTTTAACTGCTGTAATGTTTTCTACCTTTCTGTTGAAAGATTATTCGGGCAAAAATGCTGTTCTAATATATTCTTACCCGGTAGAACGCAAAAAACTTCTTAATAGTAAAATTGCTTTGGTGTGTCTATTGGTAACATTTTTTATGATATGCGGAACTGTCGTAATGTACGTTATTTTTTCATTATCAGAAAAGCTGTTCCCATTAGTACCCGATCATCTATCTGCTGCATTGTGCGTAAAAATTTTTTCTGAAACTATGCTTTGTCTGTTTCTTTCTTTATTTATTGGAATTATTTCTGTAGGAATTGGGTTTGCAAAAAAATCGATACAGACAACGATCATTGCGTCTGTTATTATATGTGCCTGCACCACAAATGTACTATCGACCATGAGCTATTCCTACATTCCTGTTATGGTATTGTTTTGTGTAGCAGCGTTTTTAGCATTTATTTCTTATAGAGGGCTTAAAACCAAAGTTGAAATCGCAGAAGTATAAAACCTGGCATTGACTTAAAATTTCATATATACCAATATCTGCCCAGCGGCAGAAAAAGGCAGTCACAACTCCCATTAAAGAGTTTGAGATTGCCTTTTTTCTCTTCAAAAATAGAAATCGCTCCGACAGGAACATCATCCTTTATTACAATATACTTGGTTGAATCTTCAAAAGCATACCTATTCCAATCGCTTTTCAACACAATTCTTCAATCGAGGATTCCGTCTGCAAAAAATCCGCAACTTCCCGATTAAACCGGTCGGATTCTTTTAGGGCAATAAAATGATCCCCCTGAATAAATGATAACCTTGCATTCGGAATATTTTTTGCAATCTCCTCTGTATGAGCTCTTTTAACCATGTCTTTTGTTCCTGCGATGACAAGTGTCGGGACACGAATCGAATGCAGCTCATCGAATCTGATAGCAGGTTCATGAACCATCAATCCCAATATCTCCATATTGCGCTTTGCTTCTTCCGATCTTTTAGCAAATATTTTTGCGATTCGGTATCCGATCTCAATTGGGATTTGAATGCTTTTCTTTATTCCCTTTGTATTGACGTTACCACCATTTAATATTAACGCTTTTATTTTATCCGGGTACATGAGCGCAAATTTCATAGCGATATTTGCCCCATCGGAAAATCCCAGAATAATCGCCTCTGGAATTTCCCTCCTAACCATCAGATCATTCAAATCCTTTGCAAACTGTTCCATGGTAAAAGGGGCCGTCCCCCGCGGTGATTTTCCATGGCCCCTTGTATCCACTGCAATCACTTTATATCTATCAGAAAAAAAGGATATCTGCCTCTCAAAATAGGTTCCGTTTTCCCCATTACCATGTAAAAAAATAAACGGCTCTCCTTTTCCTTTTTCCTGATAATACAAAGATATATTCATTGCTTTACCTCAGCTTTTCCCATTAGTCCAGCTTACCCGCACACTTCACCCGGTAAATCCGGTCCAGAGACTCGTCAATTCTCTCCTCCGAAATCCTCCCGTCCTGAACCGCCGCAAGCACAGCATTGTAGGCCGCCTCGAAGTCCTCAGGCATGAGCAGCATATCCGCCCCTGCCTCTAAAGCCATCACTGCCGCTTCCTCAGAAGTATAGTAATCCGTAATGGCCGTCATATCCAGCGCATCTGTGATAATCACGCCCTCAAAGCCCAATTCTCCCCGCAGGATATCTGTAATCACTCTGCCAGACAGCGAAGCCGGCAGATCCCCGTCAATCGCCTGCACCGTCGCGTGGCTCACCATCACAAAATCTGCCCCGGCTTCAATGCCGACAGAAAAAGGTACAAAGTCCACAGCCTTGAGTTCTTCAAGCGTTTTACTAATCTCTACTCTTCCATCGTGGGTATCGTCCGAAGCGCTTCCAAGTCCCGGGAAATGCTTCAGGCAGGCACTCACACCTGTCCCTTCCATGCCGCCCACCACGTTGGAAACCATTTCACCCACAGCCTGCGGGTCGGAGCCAAAGGAACGATTGCCAAGCGCACTCTCCACACCTTCCATTGTCACATCCGCGACAGGCGCAAAGTCCACATTAAATCCAATCTCTTTTAAATAAGCGCCGATGGTCGCCCCCGCCTCAAAAGCCTGGGAGGCGTCCCCTCCAGCGCCGACTGTTGCCATATCATCCACTTTTGTCACTTCGATGCCACTGTTGGCAACCCTGCTGACGTCGCCTCCCTCTTCATCGACAGCCAAAAAGATAGGATAATTGCTCATCGATGCCGTTTTCGCAAGCATCTCCGAAATCTGTTCCTTATCAATAATATTCTGTCCGAAATAGATCAGTCCACCCACCGCATACTGGTTCAGGGCTTCCTGTGTTCCGTCGCCAGCCTTCGTTGCCGTGGCGACGCCCGTCACGGCTTCCGGCGTCACCATAAAGAGACCGGCCACCTTATTTTCAATCGACATCTCCGAATAATAAGACAGCGCCAGCTCACCCAGAAAATCTTCCTCCGGCTCTTCCTCCACCGGCTCTGGCGTGTCAATCAGCAGTTCCTCCTCGTTCTCTTCCTGTTTTGCCGCTTCCTCCAACTCCTTTTCCAGTTCGGCCTCCTGTCGCTTCCGGCTTACGAAAGAAGCCACTTTTCTTCCAACTGCGACCGCACCGACCGCAATACCTGCAAATAGTAAAAAAATCACAAAATAAGAGATAATCTGATTTCGCACTCTGCGTCGGCGTCTGTATGCACGCCGCTCTTCCTCTTCATCTATCTCCTCTTCTTCATCCTCTTCCTCGTCGTCTGTTTCCTCATCTTCGTCCTCTTCCTCGTCGTCTATTTCCTCTTCTTCATCCTCTTCCTCGTTGTCTGTTTCCTCATCTTCGTCCTCTTCCTCGTCGTCTATTTCCTCTTCTTCATCGTCTATTTCCTCATCTTCGTCCTCTTCCCCATCGCCTGTTTCCTCGTTTTCTACTTCTTCATCCTGCATCTCTTCTTCAAGTTCCTCATCCGAATGCCCCTTCTTTCTCTTATGCAGCTTTCCCATTCTCCGCAACCATGTCCTTTCCTGAGTCTCATCCTACTATTATACGAACAATTCCTTTTTAATCCCCTCAAACCCTCAACACATACAAGATGTAGTATGCCTGACTATACTATAACCTATTTTTAGTGGAAAAGCCACCCTATTTTTCAGTAATACCAAAAACTCCCTGTACATAAATCGAAACGGGTATTCATTCTCTAAGGAATCAATACCCGTTTCTAAAACTCACTGTCCAATGGTCTCTACCTCCGTTTTCCCTCGCATCCTCTTTCCATCTCTTCCCTCGTATCTCGATACTGTGGCGATCTGTCTGTCCCTTCCCGCTCCTCCGGATGCTTCTCGATCCGTCTCCTTCTTTTCTTCTCTTCTTCTACGGGAGCCTCCTTCGGGATCTGTTTTAGTTTCGCCCTCTTTGCCATGTACTCGATTCTGCTCGTCTTTTCAGTGGTCTCCTATTCACTTGTAGTTCTCTGATGTTTCAGCTTAAGTTTTTGGTGGACCGTACCTCTCTTTCTTTTAGTTTATCTATGTGAAGTGTTTCTTTATGGTTTTATTATATCATCTCATTTTAATTTGTCAACACATTTTTCAAAATTTTTTTAAAAATTTTCAATTCATTATTTATCGTCTATTATTTTCTCATTTTTATATATATTTACCCATAATTGCCAGTCAATTGCATCACTGCTCACGCTGAAGCTGTCTGGCCGTCAATATATTGCAGTTTGCATATTGCAAAACACAGTGCTAAAATGGACACGAAAGCAATGAACAGTGCACACGTAAAGCCTGCAGAAAATTGGAATTGAGCTGCACAGTGTGGAAAAACAGTAGGAGGTAATTCAGATGTCAGACAAGAAAACTGCCCTCTCCAGACAGGCAGAAACCATTATGAAAAATCTGGAAAAAAGAAATATGGAAGGCCATTACTTTGAAACGGCATCCGCCTGCACCGAGGCAATCCTCGCTGCCATTCCTTCCGGTTCCATCATCGGTTGGGGAGGCAGCGAGAGCCTGAAAGAATGTGGTCTGCTGGAAGCAATCCACGGCGGCTCCTATGAGCTTTTGGACCGCAGTGCCGCGAAAACTCCCGAAGAAGCCCGGCAGATCTATGGAAGAACCGTCCTGGCCGACTATTTTCTTATGAGCTCCAACGCGATCACACTTGACGGTGAGCTCATCAATATCGACGGCAATGGCAACCGTGTTGCCTGTCTGATTCAAGGCCCTTCCAATGTCATTATTGTGGCCGGCATGAACAAAATTGTCCCTGATGTAAAGAGCGGTATCGGCAGAATTAAAAATACAGCCTGCCCGGCCAACGCCATCCGTCTGGGCCGTAATCTCCCCTGCGCTGCGACAGGTGTCTGCCTTGACTGTCTTTCCCCCGAATCTTTTTGCTGTCAGATCGTAGTGACGAGGCGAAGCATGCATCCGGGCCGGATCAAGGTCTATCTGGTTGGCGAGGAACTCGGTTATTGACATATACTTACATATCGGAATCTGTCGTAATTTTCTACACAGCAAAGGCCGGGCTTAAAGTCCCGGCCTTTTATCCTTTCTGTTATAACAGATCATCTTACTCATTCAGCTCTGCAAGTTTCTGTTTCAAATCTGCGGATATCGTACTTACCATATCTGCAGACGCCGCAATTTCCTCCGTGGAGGCCGCCAGATTTGTCACTCTCAGATTGACACCGTCGATAACATCGATCAGCTTTCCGGCGTCCTTTAGCAGCTCGGAAATCGCCGTCTGAATCTGCTCCTTGTTCGCATCACTGTCGCTCGCCGTCTCCTTGGAGGAATCCGCCAGCTTCTTGATGTTTTCAGCGATAATGGCAAAACCTCTTCCGGATTCCCCGGCCCTCGCCGCCTCAATGCTCGCATTCAGCGCAAGGAGATTCGTCTCCTCCGCCACGTTTGTGATCTCCTCGTTATTCTGTTCCAATTTCACCAGTAGATCCTGAATGCTGCCGAGCGCTCCGTTTAACTGATCACAGAACTGCATGACGTCGCTCATGGACGCGGAGATACCCGTACTCTCCTCGGCGTTGTTGTTATTGCCCTCCGACATCTCTATGATGGAAGTATCAAGACTGTCGAAATCTGTCTGAACCTCGGAAATCAGACTGGCAATCTTCTCATTCTTTTTCTGTAGTTCAGCGTTTTTGCCTTCCACCTCAGAGGCCATCTCCTTCGCGATCTCGCTCTCCTTTTCAACCTCACCTTTCACAAACTGGATACAGTTGTATTTATTATTGAAACCGTTAAAAATAGCCGTCGCCATTTTCTTACAAGTCTCATATCCGCAGGCAGAGCAGTCGATCGCACGCTCCGAATCCGTGCGTTTGTCCATCGTTACAAAAACTTCTTCCAGTTCGGAAACGCTTGGCTTCTTTGCCGTCACATCCGCCGACTTATCCGTATAATGTCTGATAAAGTCGTTGATATCCAGCTCTGCAAACTGCTTGTTGAACCTGTGCAGCCTCTGTTTGGGCGTAAGCTTCCTGCTGAAAGCATGCTTTTTATCATTTTTCTTACTGGCCTCACGAATCTTCTGGAGCTCATACAGCGTATCGTCGGACGCCGTCTTTTCCTCCTCCACGCCGGGACCGTAAATACATCCCTTGGAACAGTTCAGAGCATCCACCATAAACGGCAGCTCCTTATTTCCCAGCACTCTCTTCTTGTAATCTTCCAGGAACTGATAAGCGTGTTTCTCGCCCTCTATCTGTCTGATAAAGATATCTTCACCGCAGAACCAGTAAACATTTTCCTTCAGGCCGCCCGGCATGGGATAAATGGAACCCAGACCGTACTCGATCTCATCCGTTACCGCCGGACCGGAAATGTTGTGCTCCTTTACATATTTCATCAAATGATCAAACGTTACGTTGTAAGAGACATAGCCGCCGCAGTTGGGATCGTCAATCTCATTCTTCTTCGCAATGCATGGGCTGATAAAGGCTAACTTATCAGATACCTTCATATATTTCTTGACATAGATCGCGCCGCACATCATCGGTGAATGCACCGGCATCAATCTCGGAAGCAGTTCCGGAATATACTTTTCTATGTATCCCACTACCGCAGGACAGGGCTGTGAAATCCCTCCGGTAAAATTGTGTTCCGTGATGTACTTTACATACCCCCACGTAGTGATGTCCGCACCAAAGCTGATGCTGATAATCCGGTTTACGCCAAGATTTTTAAGCCCTCCCAGAACCGTAGAATATTCTTTCGGATAATTTGCCAGAAAAGCAGGCGCCAGAAGAAGTGAAATCTTCTCCCCCTTCTTCAAATCCGCAAAAAACCGTTCCGTATCGTCGTTGTAACTTCTGGCATCGTGTGCACACACATCAAAGCAGGCCCCGCAGCTGATACACTGGCTGCCATCCACGATAATTTTGTTCATGCCGTTCTCTTCCACCGCGCGGTTTGCCGTCAGCACCGGACAGGCAGAAATACACTTGTTGCAGCCTACGCAGTTGTCATTTGTGTACACCAAAGCCTCTAATGGTTGATTAGACATTGTACCCTCCCGATCGTTTATTATGCCGCAGGTTGTTGAATCTGCGGCAATTAGTCATAAATATAGTCATATTTTAACATACAATTGCGGGAAAAAAAACAATTTTTGTCCTTTTTTACTATTTTTTATATCTGCGACAGTACAAAAATGTCATAAATTGCCTTAATGGCTGTCTCAAAATCAGCATTAGCTACACCGATGATAATATTAAGCTCACTGGAGCCCTGATCAATCATCTTAACATTGACATTGGCGTGTGCAAGAGCGGAAAAAATCCTTCCAGCCGTACCCCGGGTGGATTTCATGCCGCGTCCCACCACTGCAATAAGCGCAAGATCCGCTTCTATATCAATGGAATCCGGGTCAGCCAGCCTGTGAATGCCGGACACAACCTTCTGCTCCTTGTGCATAAATTCGTCCTGGTGCACGAAGATGGTCATCGTGTCAATACCGGAAGGCACATGCTCAAAGGAAATCTCATTCTCCTCAAAGGCCTGCAGGACCTTGCGTCCGAAACCAATTTCCGAATTCATCATTTCCTTTTCAATATTAACCGCACAGAATCCCTTCTTTCCGGCAATACCGGTAATCACATATTTGGATTTCTGGCAGGTACTCTCCACAATCCAGGTCCCGTTATCTTCCGGCGCATTGGTGTTGCGGATATTGATCGGAATCCCCTCGCTTCTGACCGGGAAAATGGCGTCCTCATGCAGAACGGAGAATCCCATGTAAGCCAGCTCTCTGAGTTCCCTGTAAGTGATTGTCTCAACCCCCGCGGGCTTATAAATGATTCTGGGATCCGCAACCAGAACGCCTGAGACATCCGTCCAGTTCTCATACACATTTGCTTTGATCGCCCTTGCCACAATGGAACCGGTAATGTCGGAACCGCCTCTCGAAAATGTCTTTACCCGGCCGTCCTCATATGCGCCGTAAAAACCGGGAATTACCGCCGCCTCCACAGTGGAAAGCCGGTCCATCATCAGCGTGTTCGTCCGCTCCGCGTCATGCTCGCCGTCCGCCTTAAAACGGATCACCTCCGCCGCGTCCACAAACGCAAAACCCAGATATTTCGCCATGATAATGCCGTTCAAATACTCGCCGCGGGACGCCGCATAGTCGGAGCCTGCTTTTTCCTTAAAGCTCTTCTCAATGACCTTAAATTCCTTTTCCAGAGAGAGTTTCAGCTCCAGACCGTCTATGATTTCCTGATACCTGTCCTTGATCGCCTGCAGTTCTTTGGTAAAATCCGCCCCCTTCTCCGCCAGACCATAGCAGGCATAGAGCATGTCCGTCACCTTTGTATCGTCCGAAGATCTCTTACCGGGCGCAGACGGCACCACAAATTTCCGCTCCCTGTCCGCCCGGATGATCTCGCCCACCTTTTTAAACTGCGACGCGCTCGCAAGAGAGCTTCCGCCAAATTTAACTACCTTGTTCATCTTTCCATTCATCCTTCCGCTATGCCATAATACGGATTCTGTTCAGGCATCCGCCAGTCTTTTCTATTTTCTCGTCAAATTCTTTCTCAGACATCTCCTGTGTCATGAAGGCAAATTCCTCCGCTATACCCACATTCACTTCTGCCAGCGCGCCAAATGCTCCCATTGCCGCATCCCGCCTGTCCGCAGGGACTCTTACGAAAAATTTCCGTCTCGCGCATTTGATATCCGTAATCTCCACCTTCTCCTCATCCCAGAAACACATGATGGTCTTACCCTGATGTCTTGCGCAGTCCACCACATCGGAAACCACCGCGCTCGCCGTAGGCAGCTTTCCCGCCCCGCGGCCATAATACATGGAATCTCCCAGCATATTCCCGTGCACATACACGGCATTAAAAACATCATTCACACTGTAAAGCGGATGCTCCCTGGAGATCAAAAACGGCGCAACCATGGCGAAAAATCCCTCCTCCGTATCCCGGCTCAATGCCAGAAGTTTTACGGACTTGTTCATCTGTTTCGCATATTTAAAATCGGCAGAGGAAATCCTGGTAATTCCCTCCGTATAGATATCCTCATAGTTCACGTTCTTTCCCGACATGAGGGAAGAGAGAATCGCAATCTTCCGGCAGGCGTCGTACCCCTCCACGTCAGCCTCGGGATTTCTCTCCGCGTAGCCCTTATCCTGCGCCTCCTTCAATACCTCGTCAAAATCGACGCCTTCCTTGTCCATCTTTGTGAGAATATAGTTGGTCGTCCCGTTCAGAATTCCCGTAATGCTGTCAATATGCTCCGCCGTCAGGGAATAATTTAAGGGACGTATAATCGGGATACCGCCGCCCACACTGGCCTCAAAGAGGTAATTACAGTGGTTCTCTTTCGCAATTTTGAGCAGCTCCGGCCCGTGGGACGCCACGAGCTCCTTATTGGAGGTACACACACTCTTTCCCTGAAGAAGCGCCTGCTTCGTAAACTCATAGGCCGGCTTCGTGCCACCCATTGTCTCGCAGATAATCGACACATCAGGGTCGTTCAGGATGATATTGTAATCATGCACCACCTTGCCCTCATAAGGATCTCCCGGAAAATCCCGCAGATCCAGAATATACTTTACTGCAAGATCCGCCGCCGCCTTTTTGTTGATGTCAGCCTTGTTCGTCTCAATCACTTCCACGACGCCGCTTCCAACGGTGCCGTATCCCAATACCGCTATTTGAATCATTTTTACCTCCATTCCGAAGCATTCTATACTGAGGAACGCGAGCAGAATATCAGATTCTGCTCTGCGATCAAGAGAATTTATTCAACCTTGTTCCTCACTAAGCTTTATCCGTATTTAGACCAACGGATACTTATCCGTCAGTGTTTTGATGATTTCCTGGGCCTTGCCGATACCTGCCTCACCCTCTTTGATCACAATGGAGATCGCCTCCGCCACCTGTTCCATATCCGCCGTATTCAGGCCGCGGGAAGTAGCCGCCGGTGTTCCCAGCCGAATGCCGCTTGTCACAAAAGGCGATTTCGGATCATTGGGGATTGTATTCTTGTTTGCCGTGATATGCGCCTCATCGAGAAGCTTCTCCACAGCCTTCCCCGTCAGGTCATAGTTCGTCAGATCAACCAGCATCAGATGGTTATCCGTACCGCCGGAAACAATTTTGATGTCTCTCGCCTGCAATGCCTTACAGAGCGCCTGTGCATTATCTGCCACGTTCTTCATATAGACTTTAAAGTCATCGGACAGCGCTTCCTTAAAGCAGACAGCCTTTGCCGCAATCACATGCATCAGCGGGCCACCCTGAATGCCGGGGAAAATAGCCTTGTTAAAGTTGTATTTATCCGCCGTCTCCTGACTTGACATGATCATGCCGCCACGGGGACCGCGCAGGGTTTTGTGGGTAGTGGTCGTTGTCACATGCGCGTAGGGAATGGGACTCGGATGAAGCCCTGCCGCCACAAGTCCGGCGATATGCGCAATATCCACCATGAGCACCGCCCCCACCTCGTCGGCAATCTCCCTGAATTTCTTAAAATCAATGGTTCTTGCATAAGCAGACGCGCCCGCCACAATCATCTTCGGTCTGCACTCCAATGCAATTTTTCTTACATTATCATAATCGAGGAATCCTTCGTCATTGACACCGTAAGGCACACAGTTGAAATACTTACCTGACATATTGACCGGTGAGCCGTGGGACAAATGCCCGCCATGATCCAGATTCATACCCATGAAGGTATCTCCCGGCTCCATCATAGCAAAAAAGACCGCCATATTTGCCTGCGCACCGGAATGAGGCTGTACATTCACATACTCGCAGCCAAAGAGCTCTTTCGCTCGTTCTCTGGCAAGATCCTCCACCACGTCCACACACTCGCAGCCGCCGTAATATCTCTTGCCGGGATAGCCTTCCGCATACTTATTTGTAAGCGGACTTCCCATGGCCGCCATAACTGCCTTGCTCACCCAGTTCTCGGAAGCAATCAGCTCAATGTGGGAGTTCTGCCTGTTCTGCTCGTCAACAATCGCCTGCGCGATCTCAGGATCTACATTTCTTACCTCATCCAATGAATACATTCCTCGTTCCTGCCTTTCTGCTGGTTTCCACTCTCATATTCTCATAACTTCCTTCTATTTTATATATGTCCTGTCTCTTATACACATCTGACGCTGCCGACGAAGCTAGA
>CAMQTN010000091.1 GCA_947037115.1 uncultured Lachnospiraceae bacterium | reverse complement strand
ACGCCTACCGAGCTGAGCGCTAGTCTCGTGGGCTCGGAGATGTGTATAAGAGACATAATAAAAAGGGATTACGAATGAAGACTAGGATTAAGGAACTCCGCTTGGAAAAAAAATTGACCCAGCAGGCCCTGGCAAAACAGCTGGGCATCAATCAGGCAAGTCTGAGCAAAATTGAATGTGGTGCAAGCACACCCGACGCTTTGCTTCTGATCGATCTATCACGTTTCTTCCATGTCACTACAGACTACATTCTATTACTTTCTGAAGAGCGTCTGACAGCAGATTGTCTCCTGGCAGACAATCTGTGTAATCTCAAAAAGTATCAGCATCTTATCACTATCTATCAGAAAATGACACAAAAACAACAGGTGGATTTTTACAATTTTCTGTGCAGCATATCAGAATAGCACATCTTGTCAGATTGTCAGCTTTTGATTATGTCAAACTCCCTTGCTGTCATATCTGGTCTATGCGTTATATAACGCTTCTATACAAAAGGCGGGATCCCAAAATCCCGCCTCTTTTCCTGTTGTCTCTTAACCCCTTCCTGTCTGTTATGAAAAAGTGGCAAGAAACCGGTCGAAGGCTGCCTGCCCTGCGGCGTTTCTCTTATAAACGCCCGCATCCTCAAGCACCTCCATAAATACACTGCCAATCTCCTTATGAAGGATTTCCATAATATTATCACGGTCCACATGCTGATAATTCGGTAAAAATTCCTCAACCCAATCGGCATGTTTGGCAAGTTCCCCGTCCCTGCGAATGTCTGCTCCCGCCACAATCGCCTCAGCGAGACGCTCCATCTCCCCTTTCAGTCTGGCTGGCAGCACAGCAAGCCCCATAACCTCGATCAGGCCGATGTTTTCCTTTTTAATGTGATGAAGTTTCGCATGAGGATGATACACCCCTAACGGATGTTCCTCCGTGGTGATATTGTTGCGCAGCACCAGATCCAGCTCAAATTTATCTCCCCGCTTTCTGGCAATCGGCGTAATTGTATTGTGCGGTTCACCGTCAGTTTCCGCAAAAATGAAGGCTGATTCATCACTGTAGCCACGCCATTTCTCCAGAATCACATCCGCGAGGGCTACCAGCCTGCCCGGATCTTCATGGGATATGCGGATCACGGACATTGGCCAGTTGACAACGCCTGCATCTACATCCGTAAAGCCCTGTACCGTAAAAATACGCTCCACCGGCGCTTTCGCCATGGCAAACTCATAATGTCCGCCCTGGAAATGATCATGGCTCAAAATAGACCCCCCTACGATCGGCAGATCCGCGTTGGAACCCACAAAATAATGGGGAAACTGTTTTACAAAATCAAAAAGTTTACAGAAGGTATCGTGTTCTATTTTCATTGGAATATGCTGCGAATTAAACACAATACAGTGCTCATTATAATATACATAGGGAGAATACTGGAATCCCCAGTCGCTGCCGTTTATGGTGACAGGAATAATTCTGTGGTTCTGTCTTGCAGGATGGTTCACCCGGCCCGCATAACCCTCATTCTCCCGGCAGAGAAGGCACTTCGGGTAACCACCCTGCTTCGCGTTCTTTGCCGCCGCAATGGCTTTCGGATCTTTCTCTGGCTTGGACAGATTAACCGTGATATCCAGATCACCGTACTTGGTGGAGGAAATCCATTTCTGGTCTCTGGCAATACGGTACCGTCTGATATAGTCCGTATCCCGGCTCAGTTTATAGAAATAATCCGTGGCCTCCTTCGGGTCTGACGCATACTTTTCCCAAAATGTCCGGATCACCTCGCCTGGTCTTGGCGTGAGCAGTCCCATGATCTTCGTGTCAAACAGATCACGGTACACAATGCTGTCCTCGATAAGCCCCCTCTCGCAGGCGTAGTCAAGCATATCCTTAAGCACCGCTTCCAGATCGTCCACGGTTACTGCCGCGTCCCCGGCAGTGTCCTCCAATTCATCCAATTCAAACAGCTCTAAGAGCCTGTTCGTCGTATAAACTTTATCCGCTTCTTCAATCAACCCGGTAAGTAGTCCGTATGCAACCAGTTTTCTGATACTTTCCTGAATCATTTTCATCATCTCCTGACATATTTTTCAAAGAAGCCCTGCTTACAGCTTCCTCTTACACAATGCTCGGACCATCTCCGATCTCCACCACATAGAAATCCGCATTTTTTCCGACACGCTCTCTGTAAGCCGCACCGACCTTCTCTTTAAAGTTCTCTACCGCCTCATCCTTCACAATGCTGACTGTACAGCCTCCGAAACCGCCGCCCGTGATTCTGGATCCAATCACGCCGTCCACTTTCCACGCCTCTTCCACAAGCACGTCAATTTCATCGCAGGATACTTCATAATCGTCCCGCAGGGAAACATGAGAAGCATTCATCAATTCGCCAAACTCTTTCAGGTTATTTTCCTTAAGGGCCTCCACCGCACGAATGGTCCGACGGTTTTCATAGACTGCATGTTTCGCACGCTTTACACAAACCTCGTCCCTGATTGCAGACTTGTTTGTCTCAAATTCCTCTTCCGTCAGATCTCCAAGGCTCTCTATCTTAACTACCTTCTGCAAATCCGCCAAAGCCTGCTCGCTCTCACTTCTTCTCGTATTATAACCGGAGTTCACCAGCGAATGTTTTACATTACTGTTCGTCACAATAATCTTTGCGCCGTCCAGTACAAGGGGCGCGTACTGATAAGAAAGATCCGCCGTATCCAAAAAAATCGCGTTATCCTTCTTTCCCATGGCCGAGGCAAACTGATCCATGATACCGCAGTTCATACCGTTGAAATTATTTTCCGAGTATTGGCCGATAATCGCCAGGTCTACGTTTGTCACGTCAAACCCAAACAGATCCCGCAGATAAAACCCTGTCAGAACCTCCAGCGACGCGGAGGAAGACAATCCTGACCCGTTTGGAATGTTGCCGTTTACCACAATATCCAACCCGCAGTCCATCTTCATGCCACGCTCAGCAAAAGCCCACATAACACCCTTTGGATAGTTCGTCCATCCCGCTGTATCGGAGGGCGTCAAATCATCCAGGCTGCTCTCAATCACATCAAGATTTTCGAAGTTCATGGAAAAGAAGCGAAGCTTCCTGTCCGTCCGCTTTTTTACCGCCGCGTAGGTGCCGATCGTCAGTGCACAGGGAAATACGTGGCCGCCGTTATAGTCTGTATGCTCGCCAATCATGTTCACCCGCCCCGGCGCAAAATACACGTTTGCCCCACTCTCATCTCCATAAAGTTCCTTAAATTTTTTTAAAACTTTCTCTTTCATACCCCAGCCTCCTTCTCCATCCACTATGCTCTTTCGCAGTGCGCGCATTTCCGCCTGTGCACTGCTCATTGCTTTCATGTATATCATACATAAAAAAAGGACTATATTTAAATAGTCCTTTGTTACTGAAATCTGTCAAAATGTTAAATTATTGATTAAGGCTGTTGATCTGTCCGATAAACTCCTCCACCTGCCGCAGATATTCCCTGTTCCTTCTCGTCTCCCCTTTCTGCATCTCCTTTCGGAAGCCTGTGGGAGACATCTGCTTAATCTGTCGAAATGCCTTTGTAAATACCAGCGGATCATGATATCCACAGGACAGGGCGATGCTCTCTATGGGCAGAGATGTGATCTGCAGAAGCTCCGTGGCCTTTGTGATACGGAAGGTCGTCAGAAACTGCTGGGGAGACATCCCCATGGACTTCTGAAACAACGTGTACAGATAGCTTCTGTTGACACACACATAGTCCGCCACATCCGTCACTTTGATGGGATTGCAATAATTGTTTTGAATAAAGGATACGGCTTTTCTTACATAAATATTTGCTTTGTCGCCTTCTCCTCTCTTCTCCACTTTACTTCCTTCCGCTATGACAGATAAAAAAATACCTAACTGCCCGTTGCGCCGCAGATCATGGGAAAGACCATATGTATTGTGCTCCATCATGTCCTTCACAATCCGGTAAAGCTCCTCGGAGGCATCGGATTTAAAAATCGGCTGTCTCACGGACAGGCCGATATTGCCCACATACTCTTCCGCCTGCGTGCCGTTGAAGCCAACCCACACATAAGTCCAGGGCTCTTCCTCGTCCGCCTGATAAAAGGCAAGCTCGTCGGGCGTAATCAGAAATCCATATCCCGACTCCAATGGATACTCTTCTTTGCCGACTACTAATTTTCCCTTGCCGCTCAGAATATAATGGATCAGATAATGAGGCTTTAAGGCCGGCCCGAAACTGTGCATGGGCTCCGTCCGTGACAACCCACAGCAGGTCACATACAGGCTTCCCGTCTGTTCTCCTGCAAATTCTAACTTATAGGCTTTTTCCATACCGCTTTTCCCCTCAGTGAAGCCAGCAATTTCACGATTATCATATCATGCTCAAAAACAGCATGTCAAACCTGCCTCCCTGTCACTGCGTGTTTTCCGATTTATAGCTCTCCACATCCGCAAGTAACTGTTCCCAGGCATCCTCATGCTCCACATAGTAGAGCGGACACTTTTTTCCGCCGCAGTCATAGTGCCGCAGAATATCGTCCGTGGACAGATGATATTCCTGTGTGAGCCAGGCCAGCATATGTACCAGTGTATCGTAAGTTTCCTGTGTGAATTTGCCCTCCTCATCCTGATAGCAGCACTCGATGGAAATCGAATCCTCGTTTCTTGTGGCTACCGCATAGGCTTGTTCCTCCAACGGGATACACTGCACAAGCTCCCCGTCATAACCGATGATGAAATGGGCGCTGGCCGACCGTTCGTGCGTCTCAGCCAGATTGGCAAAGTAGCTGCGGTTCTGCTGTGCTGATGTGCCCGGATTCGCCGTATAATGTACAAAAACGCTTTTTACTTTATTAAGCTTCGTCCCCGGTCTGGAATAATCATTGACCTCCAGAAAATCTTCCGTGATCGCAGGCGCTTCGATTTTATCTCCTCCCAGCTTTTCGGACACCACCTCCACGATTCCTTTGTTCTTCTCTACGTTCCTATCTTCTTTCTGATCATGTACCATATGGTAAACCGCCCCGGTAGTCTGATAAATCAAAACCAGACATACCGCTACGACTATAAGTGTAAAACACTTGCACAAAAGTTCATTCCTGCGCTTTGCCCTGCGGCGCCTTACGGCACGTGCAGATCTGACTCTTCGAACCTCGTTCTCCTCGACACGTTCCGTATATCTTATCGGTTGAACCGGCCGGGGCCTTCTCTCAACAGGCCGTGCCAGTCCGCAATCGACAGTTTCCCGTCTGACGGGGCGCGGTCTGTTGCCGTCAGTCTCACGTCTGGCAGGACGCTGCCTGTTACTGTCAGTCTCCTGTCTCACAGGACGGGGTCTGCTGCCAGCCGCCTCGCGTCTTACAGGGCGCGGTCTGTTATTGTCAGTCTCACGTCTGGCAGGACGCTGTCTGCGATTGTCAGTCTCCTGTCTCACAGGACGGGGTCTGTGATTATGCCTTCTTCTGTCAGGCTGTCTTGATTCCGGATCAGCAAGGCGCATCATCCGTGGCCCGTCGGAATCCCGGCTGAAATCCCACACCTCTATATCCTGTGATCTGGTATTTTGTCTTTCTCTCCTCTGTACCTGCCCCATTTCCGTTCCCCCTCTTTTGCGTATATACCCATTGTAGTGCATCAGTCTTTAAAATCTCTCTAAAAACTGGCAATTTCCTACATACTATATATTAGAGTGGGGAAATTAAGAAAAAGTTTCACATTTCTTAAAATTTTTTTATTTTTTTCTGTTATTTTTCTAAAAAACCCACCATATATAATTTTCTAAAGCATCCGCATCGGAAAGGCGCTCCTCTACAGCCGTATACAATTTCTCAAGACCCTCCCGAAAAGTCTGCTCATCTCCAAAATCCGCCTCCAGTAAACCGGGAAGCTCCGCCTCCATCTTCTCCCGTTTATATATACAAAAATGAGACTGGTCCGCACCTTTCGGATTCTGAACATCCATGGCCACCTCTTCCAGATTCCCAACCGCATAAAACAGCATCGCCGCATTAAAGAATAGCGTGTCATCATCCTCTTTTGAAAGAATATCCGTGCTCATTTCATAAGAAAAACGCAGGGAATAGGGCTGTTCCATCGTCTGTAAGCTAAATCCTCCCGCCCAGTTTAAGGACGGCGGAAGCGGAAGCGCCTCCAACAACGCGCCCGCTTTGGAATTATCCCCGATATAAAGCGTCCGGTTTTCCGTCAGCGCGTCGAAGAGTTCCTCCCGTCTCTTGCTGTTTAAACTTAAAATAATGACACCGTCGCCTGCCGTTTTTAGCTCATCGTCGATAAAGCGCATCTCCTCCAGATATTTTTCCTGCACTCTGCTAAAATCCGATGTCACATAGATATAACACCCACCGTCAAGTTCATCCACATTGACCTCGCTGGGCTGATACGTCGTGGTCGTGATCGTCTCTGGCGGCAGATACTCCTCCTCCGCAATCGTCTCGTTGGGCAGATACTCCGTCTTCTCTTCCGGGGGCACTGCCTCGTCGTCTATAATATAAGTGCTATCATCGTTACTGTCCGTTCCCGGCACGCCGTCTACATCACTGATATCTTCAGAAATGTATACGTCTTCATGGCTCAATACGCCCTGGGTCTGTCCATCCGCCGACGTATAGGTATGCATAGTCACACTGTTGCTGTCCGTCCCCGGCACACCCGCAGGCGTATAGGTATGCTCCGTCCTTGACAACGGTTCCCCCAGATAGGCTCTTAAAAGATAGTTATCCCCCTGATCCCCCAGAGGTTTCACCTCCCGTCCCGCGTCCACAAGTTCTAAGGCGTCTTTCAGAGGAAGTCTGGCAAACCTGCCTACCTCCTGCCGCGCATTTTGATGGTAAACGACAATGTCCTCATTTTCTCCGTCCACAACGCATCCGCTGATACCGCCGATACTTGCGGGCAGATGCACCAGCATATCCGCACCGGTGACTGTAAGACCTTCCTCCTCGTCCACTCTCACGCCGTCAGACCAGGAATCCCTCGTAAAAGCAAACAGACATATAACTGCCATAAGAACAACGAGCGCAGCCACCGCCGTATAAAGCACACCCGGCTTTTTCACAATGAACTGAATCCGCTCCTTCACACTCTTTGCGCTTCCTGTCATGGTTGTCGCTGTGCAGACCAGATCCGAAACACGCCCCCGCCTTGTGATAATGGAAAGCAGGGTTTCACCATAAGGAATCCTCTCCTCCTCCCCTAACAGGGCGAGCGCTCCCTCATCACAGGCCAATTCGCAATCCCGTTTCGAGCAGGCTGCAGCTGCCCACACCAGCGGATGAAACCAGTACACCGTCACCAATATGCTTCGAAGCAGCGCCCAGAAGCTGTCTCCATGCTTTTTGTGAACAAGCTCATGGACAAGAACATGCCGCAGTTTATCCGCGTCCGCCGCCACGTCCTGCGTGAGATAGACGGCCTCCCGTCCCGGGAATCCGTAAAGACAGGGCGACGCCAGATGTTCTGCCGTGTAAACCCGTATTTTTTTCTTTCTTTTTCCACCGATCTCAACTAATTTTTCCGGCAGTTCAAAATCTTTCCGCTCTCTGCGCAGTCTGCAGAAAAAATGAAAATTGACCGCAGCCAGCCACAAGGCTACGGCAATCATACCAGCCTTCCAGATAAACCTTAAAATATCTATCCCTGCAAAGCCAAGTTTCCCCGCTATAAACACAGACGTAGGCCCATCTGCACCTCCGACTGCCTCCTTCGCAGCGCTGCCCACAAAAAACCGAAACAGGGGATTGGCTCCGCTGATGGATATCTGAATCGGCTCTTCCAGACGCCCGTTTCTCAATCCGCCGCTCTGTTCCGCCTGCCTCACAAGTTCCGTCGGTTGAAACTGCGAAAACAACCCCAGATCCATCTTCGCTGAAACCGGAATCACCAGTCGGAGGGCTGCCAAAAGCCAGAGCGCATACAGTAATCTGCTGCTCACTTTACCGCGGAATATCCGGCGGATCAACAAAATACACAGAATCAGAACCGCCGCCGCTATTGTAATCTCTTTCATTTCGATTTCTCCCCCTTCTTCCGCTTCGCCTGCTCCAAAATGGCAGCAAGCTCCCTGATTTCCTCCTCAGACAATGCCTGATCCTCCACCATGGCATTGACCATCATTCCAAGGCTTCCTCTGTATACCTTCTGCAAAAAGCCAATCGTCTCCTGCATGGAGACCTCTTCCCTTGTCACCAGAGGATAGAAAACTTTTGCCCGTCCGCCGTCCCTGTGAGCCACAGCGCCCTTCTTCTCCATGCGGGAAAGCATGGTGATGATAATATGCTTGTCCCACCCTGTTTCCACACTCAGTTCATTTTTGAGATTCGTGATCGTACTCTCACACTCCCAAAGCCGATTCATAATTTTCCATTCTCCGTCCGATAAACTGACCATACCGCTCTCCTTCCCGATCATTCACCCACTCCTGACCCGCTTCTTCCTGATCCCGGCGTCACCCTGGTAAATATTGGTATACATTCGTATACCCTTTTCTCCCACATACTATCATATAGGTATACACCTGTCAACCCTATTATGGACAATCCAGACACATCACCTTTTCCATATAAAAACGCATGGATTACAAATTAAATTGCTTTCCATGCGCTCTCTTTTAGTATCCCTGGCTGTATTTTCGATACAACTCTTCCAACTCGGCCTGATCCTGCGCCGACACATTTTCCTGCAGATATGCCTCCACCTCTGACAAGGATTCACTGTTCACACCGTCACCGACAATCTCCATCACATCAGAGAGGGTATCGCTATCTGCATACCGTTCTATGATTTCCTCGGCCTTTTGCTTATCTTCCTCGTCCATCGTGTCCACGATCTCCCTGGCTTTTTCGGCTGCCTGCGGATCACCTGTACTCTCCAGCGCCTGTTTTACCGCCTGCTCCATCACGGTTTCAGAAACCTTCTTTGTCACAGTATGTTTGACTGTCTCAGTCAACGTTCCACTGGCCACGCCGATCAGTACAACAATGCATACCCCGATCAGAAGCCCCAGAAAAACTACCATACCGAGCCCTTTTTTCTTTTTTCTTCTTCTGCTCATTTTCCGAATTTAACTCCTTTACAACAAAAAATTTTATGACGGGTTCTTTAAATATTTCATAAAAGTTTCTTTATTTTCCCGCGCACTCTCTTTCGGCCTTCCCAAGTCCTCTCTGGCCTCAAGTGAAACGGGAATTTCCAAAAGAATCGGTCCTGCCTTTTCCTGAATAAGACTGCCGATTTGATCGACCGCCTCCAGTGTCTCCAATTTATCCGCTCTCCTATATCCCGCCGCCGCCGCAATCCCTTTGAAGGATGTCTGCTGACATCCGGTAGGCATGGCTCCCACAGATTCGTGGGCCATATTATTGATCACAATGTGATAAAAATTTACCGGCGCCCGCGCCGCTATAAAGGGCAGTGCTCCCATGTGCATCAGCGCAGCCCCGTCCCCGTCAATGCAGACAATTTTCCTGTCGGGCCTTTTTTCTGCAATACCCAACGCAATCATGGAGGCATGCCCCATGCCGCCCACCGTCATAAAAATATTTTCATGGCCGCCGTAAATCGCATCGCTCTGCTCATACAATTCTCTTGATATCTTGCCTGTAGTGGATACGATCACCACATCACGGGAAAGCGTACGCAGAATGCGTCCCAGTACATCTTCCCGTACCATTGTATTGCCATTCGACCATGTGAAAGATTCCTCTTTCTCAAAAGTCCCTTTCTTCACAATGATGGCAAACTGTTCGCCTCGCGCCAATGTCTCATGAGCTTTTTGCAAAACAGCGTCCGTCTCCTCATCCCTCGTATCCTGATCAATCACATGGTATGCAACGGAAAGAGTCTCAAACATCTGACAGGTAACTTTCCCCTGAAAGACATGCTGCGGCTCGTCCCTGACGCCCGGCTCTCCTCTCCACCCCACGATAAACAGCACCGGAACGCCATACACATCTTTATTTGCCAGAGAAGCCAGAGGATTGACAGCATTGCCAATTCCCGAATTCTGCATATACACGCACGCCGGTCTGCCGGTGGCCAGGTAACTGCCTATGGCTACACCCACCGCAGCTCCCTCATTGGCCGTCACATAATGACTCATCTTTCCCTGATAAGTCTGCACACTGTCACAAAACTGCTTCAGCGTGGAATCCGGCACACCTGCGATGGTATCAATCCCCATTTGTTCCAACTGTGATAACAACCTGGTCGCTTTCATTGATCCTCTCCCATTCTTCTACAGTATCTATCTCCACAATCTGACCCTGCTTTACTTCCTCCACCGTAAGTTTCAGCCGGTCCAGATGTCTGTCAACCACCTCATCCCAGAAAAGACTGCCATTCTCCTCTTTTTCGTATGCACGCTCGATCTCTTCCCGCAGGATACAGGCGTCCTCCTTCTTAAAATAGGACACTCCCACCATATTGTAAGTATCCCTGCCGCCTTTTCCCACCCGCGAAATCAGACCGTTCTGTAATTCAAAAACCCAGTCTTCCGAATATCCCTTTTCCATTCTCCCGTAATAACAGGAATGCTTCAAGTCTTTCAGGAAAACGGAACTGTCTGCCACATACAGGTCAGACTCACAGATAAAACAGTCAGCCGTACCCAGCACCTCTCTTGCCGCATAAACGGAAGAAATATTGTTCTTTTCGAGATATGCCCCGTTGTGCAGAATATGCACCTGCGGATATTTCCCGCACAGAGGCATAAACTGTTCTCCCAGATATCCCGTCACGATATAGATTGATTCCACCGGCCTTGAAAGCAGTCCTTCAATCACTGTCTCAATCATAGGCTTTCCGTGCACTTTGATCAACGGTTTCGGCGTTTGTTCCGTCAAAGGCCGCATGCGGCTGCCAAGTCCCGCCGCCATCAGAATTGCAATTTCTCCCACAGTAACCTCCCTGAATACCGCTCGCGGCATCCCCGATCTTTATCAAAAACAGATGTTTTTCCTCTCTATATCTCATCAATCAGACGTATGATGTCCTTAAAAGGCATAAGTCTGGAATCCGCTTCCAACGCCCTGTGGTTTTTTAAGATCTCAACCGCCGTCCCCTGCATGGCCGGAAAAGCACTCCGCGTCAGCTGATTCGCATAAATCACAATGTTGACGCCCGCCGCCGCAAGCTCCTCCTCCGTGATGCTGTTAAAGGAAGTGGGCACCACCACGATCGGCGTCTTCTGATCTTCCTCCCGGAACTTCTGGCAAAATTCCAGAATCTCGTCGGGTGACTTTTTGCGCGAATGTATCATAATACCGTCCGCGCCGGCTTCCACATAGGCACGGGCACGTTTCAGCGCGTCTTCCATACCCCGCTCCAGAATCAGACTTTCAATTCTGGCTATTATCATAAATTCGTCAGTCCGCAGCGCTTTCTTGCCCATGCGGATTTTTTCACAGAAATTCTCGATACTGTCCTGTGTCTGCTCCACTTCCGTGCCAAACAGAGAGTTTTTCTTTAACCCGGTCTTATCCTCGATGATAACCGCCGATACACCCATCCGTTCAAGCGTCCTCACATTGTACACAAAATGCTCAACCAGCCCGCCCGTATCTCCATCCAGAATAATTGGTTTCGTAGTCACATCCATCACATCGTCGATGGTCCGAATCCTTGACGACATATCGACCAGCTCGATATCGGGTTTTCCTTTTGCCGTAGAGTCGCACAGGGAAGAGATCCACATAGCGTCAAACTGATCCAGTTTCCCGTCACTTTCCACCACTGTTTTCTCTGCAATCAATCCTGTCAGGCCGGAGTGTACCTCCAGTGTCTTGACAATCGGGCGCATCTCAATCAACTGGCGAAGCCTCTTTCTCCTAAATTCGGGCATCGCAAGTTTTTCCTTCATCTGATCGTCTATCCGTTTCACATTTTCATTGTATGTATAGGGAATCTCAATCAGTTCGCCGCCAAACTTCTTAAGATTTTTGATCACGTTCTCCCGGATCGTAGCCTCCGGCCCTTCCGACCAGTTATCGCCATGCACCACGTAATCCGGCCGCAGTTCTTCAATCACCTTGTCATACATGATATCCGGCTGGAGCATTACCTCCCTGACAAGCCCGGTCTGCTTCACAATCTCCATCCGCTGTTCCACCGATATCGTAGGAAAACGGTTAAATCCAACCATGGCGGCGTCTGACAGCACGCCTGCATAGACTTCCCCATACTCATTTGCCTTTTTTAGAATATTCAGATGCCCCTCATGTATCACATCCGTACAGAAACATGCATATACCTTTTTCATAACACTACCTTTCCCACCCATCTGTATGCCGGGCCCGTCTGGCAAAACCGCACATCCTCACTCACGATAACGGACCGGCGTTGCGACTCCGCACACGTCCAGCGCTTCCTGAAACACAACCCAGAATGCCTCTATATCCTCCTGATCGATAGCGCCCAGCGCACAAAGCCGAAACATTCCCATTTTCTCCACCTTGCCGGGATAGATCGTAAATCCCCTCTCATAGCAATAATCATGTACTTTTTCAAAATTCCAATGACTGTCATCGGGATAGACTGCCGCCGCCACCAATCCGGCTTCCTGTCCTTCCTGTATGTAAATGCGGAATCCCCGATCCTCAAGTCCTTTTCTGATCGCCTGAAAAACCCGGCAATGCCTTGCCCACTTATTCTCTTCTCCCTCCGCAAAGTATTCCCTGAGCGCCTGACGCACCGAATAAATTACCTGTACGGGCGGTGTAAAGTGCATTTCTCCATGTTCCTTCGCATACGCATACTGCATATACAGATTACAGTAATAGGAACGCCGGGGGTAGCCCGCCGACGCTTCTATCATAGATTTTCTTCCAATGATGAAAGACAATCCGGTCATTGCCATGATACCCTTCTGCGCGGAAGCCATGCAAAAGTCCAATTCATCCTCATCCATATTGATAGGACGCATCGCATAAGTAGACGTTGTATCTACCACAAACATGCCGTGATAGCGATGTACCAACGCTCCGATCTCCTTGATCGGGTTCAGCAGCCCCGTCCCGGTTTCATGGTGCGTGGTATAGACTAACGCAATATCCGGATTCTCCTGCAATGCCTTTTCTATCAAGGCAAGATCCGGCTGCCTGTCAAGCGGCAGCTTCAGATTGATACAGGCAAGCCCGTAATATTCACAGATCTCAGCTCCCCGGCTGCTGTAAGCCCCATTATTGATAATCAGAATTTTTTTCCCTTCCGGAAGCAGAGAATTTAAGCAGATATCCATATTAATTGTGCCGGAACCACAAAAAAGAACTGCCGCATATTCTTTCGGGTCCGCATGCACGATTCGCAGTAATCCCTCCTCAATCTCCCGCATGATGGAGACAAACTCCTTCTCCCGCGGGCAGATATCGGGAACTACCTGTGCCATTTTAACGGTGTCGGTAGTCGTTGCCGGCCCCGGATTCAACAATACATTTCGCTTTACCATCTGCTCATCCTCCTCATTTCCCGGAACGCT
This sequence comes from uncultured Lachnospiraceae bacterium, assembly GCA_947037115.1. Lineage (GTDB taxonomy): Bacteria > Bacillota > Clostridia > Lachnospirales > Lachnospiraceae > UBA3282. The sequence continues at coordinate 1,050 of CAMQTN010000091.1, read as the reverse complement.
CCACTAACCTGTCAATGATATATTTCGCGCCCACTTTACCACTTTCTCCATTATTATAAATATACTCTTCCTTTAAGCGCCGCATAGACTCTTTGGAAAACTGCACATCCCACAGCAGCTTGTCCACCGCAGGTTTCAGTTCGTCCCCCACAGCTTCCGGCGTGATAGATATGCCTATCCGATGCCGCAGCTCTATGTCAATTGGTACTGTCTCCAGTTCCCTGTAATCCGGGTTCAGAATTTTCATAGGCGTATCCACAAACAGTACCGGCTTTAACGTAGCAAACGCATACTCAAAAGCTATACTGGACCAATCTGTTACCAGCAGATCCGCCGTATAAACGGTCTTATTTGAAGAAAAATCTTTCTGGAACATGATGTCCTTATATTTAGCCGCCAGCGCGTCAATGCGCGCCTCAAAGTGGCGGACGTACTGCGGATGCGGACGAACAATAACACGATAAGGCGTCTGTGCAAGCCGATCCAGCATCTCCTCTATACAGGAATCCAGAATATTGTCCTTCTGCCAGGACGGCGCAATGAGTACCGTCCGGGTCTCCTGCTCTTCAGGAACACTCCCCTTTATCATTTCTTCATAAGACTTCGTCATATTATCGATCACACTGGAGCCCCATTCCACCAGATTCTTTGCGGGCAGTCCGTATTTCTGTTCGCGCTCCGCAAGCTCCTGTCTGTTTTTCGGCCCCGAAGTAAAGATCGTGTCATAATGATCCAGCGCCTCTTTATGGAAGGAAAGGTTGGCGCTGTTCACATCATGGGGTATATAAATATACTCGATATCTTTCTTTACATAGGAACGCTTCAACTGAAAATTTTCCAGATCCGGCGTGGTCATAACCATTATATCCGTTTCCATCTTCATCATCAGCACGATCATTCTGTTCTCACCGATATAATACGGTTTAAACTGATCGTTTTCCATCTGAAAAACTTCATCCTGCGGATCGCTGGTGATATAATGAATCACAATATTTGCTGTCTCTTATACACATCTCCGAGCCCACGAGACTAGCGCTCAGCGAGTAAGCC
>CAMQTN010000090.1 GCA_947037115.1 uncultured Lachnospiraceae bacterium | reverse complement strand
AGCGCTAGTCTCGTGGGCTCGGAGATGTGTATAAGAGACAGCAATATACCTATAATATAAATTGGGGATATTTTCTCAATCATCATAATATCGGAAGGAAGAGAAGGGAAGCAGCTCAATGGGCTTTATCGGAAATATTAAGGAGGAAATCCGTATCATACGGGAGAGAGATCCGGCGATCCATTCTAATATGGAAGTTTTTCTCTATCCCAGCTTCAAAGTGATGTGTTATTATCGGCTGGCCCATAAACTTTATCTGCGCCGGCACTATTTCTGGGCGCGGCTGGTTTCACAGAAAGGCGCGCGCAGGACGGGTATTGAGATCCATCCGGGTGCGCAGATCGGCAGGGGATTTTTTATCGATCACGGCCACGGCGTCATTATCGGGGAGACTACGGTGATCGGGGACAATGTGACGCTCTATCAGGGTGTGACGCTGGGAGGCACGGGCAAGGAGCAGGGGAAAAGACATCCCACCATAGGCAACAACGTAATGATCAGCACCGGCGCAAAGGTGCTTGGCTCCTTTAAAATCGGGGATAACAGCAAAATCGGCGCAGGGAGCGTAGTGCTCGCGGAGGTGCCTGCAAATTCCACGGTGGTGGGTGTGCCGGGGCGTGTGGTCAAGCGCGACAATATGTCCCTTCCGCAGGAAGAGCTGGATCAGACCCATCTGCCGGACCCTGTGCGGGAGGATATCATGGGATTGCAGCGGGCCAATGCGGAGCTGACCAACCGTCTGCTTGACCTGGAGAGAGAGATGAGGGAACTGAAAAAGAAAACCCCGGACAGGTGATGGGATGCGGAATCTAAAAGGTTGACATAATATATAACAACGAGAGGAGTAAGGATGAAAGTTTATAATACATTGTCGGGAAAGAAAGAGGAATTTACGCCGATTGAGGAGGGAAAAGTCAGGATGTATGTCTGCGGGCCTACCGTTTACAACCTGATTCATATCGGAAATGCAAGACCCATGATCGTGTTTGATACTGTGCGCCGGTATATGGAGCACAAAGGGTATGACGTCAATTATGTATCCAACTTTACGGATGTAGACGACAAGATTATTAAAAAGGCCAATGAGGAGGGGACTGACCCTTCCGTGATTTCGGAGCGTTATATTGCAGAGTGCAAAAAGGATATGGAGTCTTTACATGTGAAACCTGCAACCACCCATCCGAAGGCGACCTGTGAGATCGATGGGATGATCGAGATGATACAGACACTGATTGATAACGGACACGCTTATGTGGCGGAGGACGGCACAGTTTATTTCAAGACCAGAAGCTTTTCCGGCTATGGAAAGCTCTCCCACAAAAATCTGGATGATCTGCGCAGCGGCGGCCGTTCCCTTCTGGTGTCCGGGGAGGATCAAAAACAGGATCCGCTGGATTTCGTGCTCTGGAAACCAAAGAAGGAAGGGGAGCCTTTCTGGGAGTCGCCCTGGTGCGAGGGCCGTCCGGGCTGGCATATCGAGTGCTCGGTGATGAGCAGGAAATATCTGGGTGAGGAGATTGACATTCACGCTGGCGGCGAAGATCTGATATTCCCCCACCACGAGAATGAGATTGCCCAGTCGGAGGCGGCGAACGGAAAGCCGTTTGCGAAATACTGGATGCACAACGGCTTTTTGAATATTGACAATAAAAAGATGTCCAAGTCGCTGGGAAATTTCTTTACGGTGCGGGATATCGGAGAGAAATATGACCTGCAGGTCCTGCGGTTTTTCATGCTTTCCGCCCACTACAGAAGCCCTCTGAATTTCAGCGCCGAACTGATGGAAGCGGCGAAGAACGGGCTGGAGCGTATCGTGACCTGTGTGTCGAATCTGAATTTCCTGCTGGAGAAGGCGAAGGACGGGGAAATGAGCGCTGCGGAGAAGGAACTGGCTGACCAGGCCGCAGAGTTTGCAAAAAAGTTTGACGAGGCCATGGATGACGACTTTAATACGGCGGATGCCATTTCCGCCATTTTTGAGCTGGTAAAATTCGCCAATACAAACGTGAATGAAGAATCCGGCGCGGCTTTTATCGGGACGCTTAAGGAGGAAATCCTGGAACTTACGGATATCTGCGGGCTTACGGTGGAGAGCGGACAGGAGATGCTGGATTCGGAGATTGAATCGCTGATTGCAGAGAGACAGGAGGCCAGAAAGGCCAGGAATTTTGCCAGGGCGGACGAGATCAGGGATATTCTCACACAAAAGGGCATTATTCTGGAGGATACGCGAGAGGGTGTAAAATGGAAGAGAGCGTGACAATCCTTGATGCGATCAAAAGAGATTTTGATTGCAGGGAGATAGATATACGCACGTACTCTCCGCTGACGCTGGCTTATATCGGGGATGCGATTTACGATCTGGTGATCCGCACCATCGTGGTGGAACGGGGCAATACCTCCGCCAACAAACTGCACAGAAAAACGGTTAATTATGTGAATGCGCGCATACAGGCGCAGATGATAGAGGCGCTGATGGATGAGCTCACCGAGGAGGAGCGGGGAATTTACAAGCGTGGCAGGAATGCCAAATCCTATACCACTGCTAAGAATGCAAGTGTGATCGAATACCGTAAAGCCACGGGCTTTGAGGCATTGTGCGGTTTTCTTTATCTGACGGGAAAACAGGAACGGATGCTTGCGCTGGTTAAGAGGGCGATCGAGCTGGTAGGATTACACATCTAAGGGAGAAAAACAGTGAACGAGTCTACAATAGAGGGCAGAAATGCCATAATCGAGGCTTTTCGGGCGGGCAGAACCATAGACAGGCTTTATGTTCTGGACGGCTGTAAGGATGGGCCGATTATGACCATCAAGCGGGAGGCCGCCAAGCAGGGAGTACAGATCAAATATGTGACGAAGGAGCGTCTGGACCAGATGTCTGAGACAGGCAGACATCAGGGCGTAATTGCCGGTGCTGCGGCTTACGGATACGCGGAGGTTTCGGATATTTTGCAGAAGGCGAAGGACAGGGGGGAGGAGCCCTTTGTTTTGCTTTTGGACGGAATAGAAGATCCTCACAATCTGGGGGCCATCATCCGCACGGCAAATCAGGCGGGGGCGCACGGCGTCATTATTCCGAAAAACCGGGCGGTAGGGCTGACTGCCACGGTGGCAAAGGCCTCGGCGGGCGCCTTGAATTACACGCCTGTTGCCAAGGTGACGAACCTGGGACAGGCCATTGAGGAGTTGAAAAAGGAAGGGCTTTGGTTTGTGTGCGCGGATATGGGCGGAACGCCCATGTACGAATTGAATTTGAAGGGCCCCATTGGGCTGGTGGTCGGCGCGGAAGGGAACGGTGTGAGCCGTCTGGTCAGGGAAAAATGCGATATGAATGCACAGATTCCCATGCGCGGGGATATTGATTCCCTGAACGCTTCCGTGGCGGCGGGTATTCTGGCCTATGAGATTGTCAGACAGAGATTGAATTAAAAAAAGCGGGGCAATGATTTTTTAATCAGGAAGTTGGGACCCTGCCATGGATTATAGTTATGAAAAAGATAAATGAGATTTTAGCCGTGGTCATACTGTCACTGATGGCGGTGCTTGTGGCAGCGGTAGGATTGAGAATATACGATACATATATCACAAACAGAGAAATAGAAACGCAGATCAGGAAGCAGGAGGAAGTCCTTTCCAGAAACCGGGAGGCCAACCAGCGCGTCCGTGAGATGCAGCAGGAGATTCAGGAACTGTCGGGAGACAGGGAAAAGCTGCAGCAGTTTCTGGAGGAGATACGGATCGAGGATCAGGAGGCGCTTTATGCCGCGGCAATGCAGGATTCGTCTGAACCGTGGAACAGCGGCATGTCCGGGAATGAGAGTATGTCGGAAAATATGCTGGGTATTTCGGGAGAGACGGTGGAACCGGGCATGTCAGAAAATTCGACGGTTCCGGGGGAATCGGAGAATACACCCAGTATGTCCGGGAATGATATTATGCCGGGAAACGGACCGGGTATGTCAGATAACAGCACCATGTCAGGCAACGGCATCATGTCAGGGAACGGGCTGAGTATGTCAGGCAACAGCACCATGTCGGGGAACGGGCTGAGTATGTCGGGCAACGGCACCATGTCAGGGAATGGCCTGAGCATGTCGGGCAACGGCACTATGTCAGGAAACACGCCTGATCCTTTTGTGGGACTTGTAAGGCCGAAAATTACGCTGGAAGAGCGCAGACAGATCAGGAGTTCTCTGGAGGAAACCTTTGTGGCCAACATGGAAGATCAGGTTTGGCTGGAGAACCAGCGGATTGACTTTTCCGATAAAAAGATTGCCTGTCTGGGGGACAGCATTACGGCGGCGGCCAATCTGGAAGACGAGGAAAACTATCTCTCCTACGCCTATCCCGCTGTACTCGGGGAACTTCTGGGGGCCGAAGAAGTGTATAATCTGGGTATCGGCGGATCTTCCATCGGGCGTTACTGGGCAGACGCCTTTGTGGAACGATATACGGAGATTCCGGAGGATACGGATATCATTATTGTCATGGGAGGGACCAATGACGGCTTCTGCCTTTCGGAGGAGGAATTTGGCACCCTTTCGGAGAGGGAGCCATGGACCTTCTGCGGTGATCTGGACGAGCTGATGCGGGGCCTGCGGGAAGATTATCCGGATGCGGAGATTTACTTTGTCACGCCGCTTCCGAATATTTTACAGGATTATCTGATGCGGGAGCGGGACTATCTGCTGCCGCAGAGCAGACTGGTGAATGTGATACTGACCCTGTCCGCCGAATATGATTTTCATGTGATAGACCTGTATAATTCCAATATTCTGGATTCTCACGATGCGGATATTGTGGCCGATTATGTGCCGGACGGCGTGCATGCGAACAGGGAGGGTTACCGGATTCTGGCGGAGCACATTGCGGCACAGATGCTGCGCGGCTGTGAAGAAGAGGAGTGAAATTGGGCGGACACTGATTATAACATACAATGTACCGCTAAATATAAAAGGGAAAGGAGAACATATGTATTTTTTTGAGAAATTAGGGGATACCATCACGACAAAGGGGAAGGAAGTTTCGGGGAAGGCGAAAGATCTGGCGGAAATCGCGAGTCTGAAGAGCCAGATCAGCACCTGTGAGGATGTAATTAAGAAAAATTATATTGAGATCGGCAGGCGCTACTATGAGAAGCATGCGCATGAGCCGGAAGAGGAATACGATGAGTTCTGCCGGGCGGTCAGCAATGCGAAGGCCGGGATCGAGGATTTGGAAGAACGGATAAAGAAGGTCAAGGGGATCTGATCCGTATTCTGACAATAAAAGGGCGGGGAGTGAAGTCAATCACTTCCCGCCCTTTAGTTCCGCGAGCAATGAGGCAGGCGGCGAAGCCTGATTTATCATTCGGCGGGAGGCTGTTCAGCAGGCGGCTGTTCTCCTGCGGCCTGAGCCGCAGCGGCTGCCGCTGCCGCCGCCTCGGCATTTCTCTGTTCGATCTCGGCTCTCTGGGCTTCGATTAAACCTTCGTAGCCTGGCGTCGCGAAGAAGTTCTCGTCGTGGGGACACAGATTGGTCTGGGGCGCAGGTGTCGGAACCTGGCTGACGGAGCCGTCCTCGTTTACGACTTCAGTGGTGCCGGTGGAAGAACCGCTCTGCAGCGCCACATTTTCAATCGGCGTCAGTTCGATGACGCCCTCCACCTTGAAGGGGCAGAACTCACGGGCCGGAAGGTTGCTGTACTGGCAGATTTGTCCTGCGTAGTGCACGTCGCAGGTTTCGGTGGGCGTGGTGCCCTCCGCGAAATATTCCGTGCGCAGCGTGCCGTCGCAGAGACCGGCGATGGGCTGTTTCCCGGAGCGCGCGCAGACCGTCGCGGTCACGATGCCGGAGGGGACGCTGAAGGACTCGCTTGGGAGCTCTTCATGAATCTGGGACATAACGACACGCCACATCTTTTTTGCCAGATTCTTTTCTTCGCCGCTCAGTTTCACATTATTGTCAAAACCGGCCCAGGTGGTAGCCGTATAATAGGGTGTGTAGCCCGAAAACCACACATCGTTATAGTCGGAGGTCGTTCCCGTCTTTCCCGCAATTGCCATGTTGCCGAAGTTTACGGCGCCGCCCGTACCGCCTGTGACAACGTCCACCATGGCGTCCGTTAGTAGAAAAGCGGTGGTCTCTTTGATGACCTGCTTTGACTGGGGCATGGTGTTGTCCAGAATGATATTGCCGTCATGGTCTAATACTTTTGTGTAAAGCTTCGGTTTGATATATGTGCCGCCGTTTGCAATGCAGGCGTAAGCGGCGTTTAACTCCTCGTTGGTGACGCCGTGTGTGAGGCCGCCCAGCGCAGTGGTCTGCTGGATATCGGAGAAGATTTCCCCGTTGATCTCCTCGCGTTCCACAACTGTCGTGAAGCCGAAGCTTTTCAGATAGTCAAAACCGAGCTGGGGCGTGATCTGGGTCAATGTCTTGACTGCCACGATGTTCATGGAATCACGGATACCGTCCCGGAGGGAAGAGAGTCCGCGGTACTGTTCACCGTACCAGTTGGCCACCGGGCGTCCGCCGGCATAGTTAAAAGGAGCGTCATTCATGACTGTGGCAAGAGTCAGCCCGGCGCTGTCCAGTGCAGGTGCGTAGGTAGAGACGATCTTGAAGGTGGAGCCGGGCTGTCTGGCTGTATCCGTGGCGCGGTTCAGCGTCCGGCTGCCTGTCTTTGCGCCGCGTCCGCCTACCATTGCCACGATACATCCCGTGCTCTGGTCTTCTACCACCAGGGAAACCTGAGGCTGGGGCGTCAGGCTGACGTTTTCTCCGTAAACCTCATCTCCGGCGCCCAGTACATCCGCTTTGTAGGCTTCAATATCCTGATAGGCCTCTTCCTGGGAAGCATAGATCAGGTTGTAGCTGGAGGAGCGGTTCTCCTGCCAGTAACTGCGAAACATTTCTGTGCTGACATTTTCCCTGTCGCCATTTGCCCGGTCAATGGTCAGCTCATAATTCAGATACCATTTGGTGTTGGCAGGGAAATTGCTCTCATCCGCGAAAGCATTGTCGCAGATACTCTGGATCTTGGGGTCCTGCGTGGAATAAATTTTAAGGCCGCCGCTGTAGAGCAGGGTAAAGGCCTGTGTCTCGTTGTAACCGGCAGCAATCAGATCTTCCATCACATCATCCACCAGCGCGTCTACAAAGTATGTATTGACGGAGGTGTCCTCATTTTCGGAATCAGCAATCTGAATGCGGGAGTAGACGTCGTCGGCAAGCGCCTCATCGTATTCTTCCTGGGAGATATAGCCCTGCTCCTTCATATCTCCAAGAACCTTTTCACGGCGTTCCGCGTTCTGATCAGGATGAGTGATGGGGTTGTAGCGGGACGGATTCTGTGTAATGCCGGCAATGACTGCGCATTCGGACAGGGTAAGGTCACTGACGGATTTGTTGAAATAACGGCGGGAAGCCGCCTCAACGCCAAGGGTATTCTGCCCTAAGTTGATGGTGTTCATGTAATTGATGAGGATGGTGTCTTTATCCATCACTTTTTCCAGTTCCAGAGCAAGATACTGCTCCTGGAATTTTCTCTTGAATTTGTCCGCAAGGGAATCCTCACTGGTCCAGTCCGTAAAGACGTTGTTTTTCAGAAGCTGCTGTGTGATGGTACTGGCGCCCTCGGAAAAATGACGGGTTTTGATACCTTTCCAGCCTGCGCGGATGATACCTTTGATATCGATGCCGTTGTGATCATAAAAACGGGCGTCCTCAACGGCCACGAAGGCGTCTTTCATATCCTGGGGTACCATATCGATGGTGACCGGAATACGGTTGGAGTCGTTGGAAACCAGTTTTTTGATCTGCGTTCCTTCTATATTATATACAAAGGTGGAAAAGCCGGAGGGCGTCACATCAATATTGCCGATGTCCGGCGCAGTCGCCAGCACGCCTCTGAAAGCGCCGATTCCCGCACTCACACCCACAATGGCTACGCCGATGACGCCGATTAAAAATACCTGCACAAAGGTAAAGACGATCTTCCGGCTCCATTTTTTCCCTGTCGAATGAAGCGCCTGCTGTTTTTTGCGGACGCCCTTTTTGCTATAATTCATGGCTGTCGCCTCCTCGATTTCTCATCATAGTCTCAAATGCCAATATAGTCAACCATTTAAGAAAGAATTGCGGTACAATTCTCTGGTCACAGGATGCCAACTCTGTGACGATTATATCAAAATTGCAGGTGTAAATAAAGATTTTTATGCTTTCTTAAGAATTGTTTGCGATTCTGAGTACATTTATTCCATAGTATATGTTAAAATCGTCGCAGGATGCCGATCCTGCGGCAAAAAAACGCTTTGCAGTTGAATCTTAAAATATTTCACTGTCCCGGTTTCGGAGAATATGGTACAATAAAGAAATGGAAAATGAGAATAAATTTGAACCGTATAAAATCATAGAGTATGGAGGCGAGGGTGAAATCGTGGAGAAAAAGTCCCGGTTTATCGCCCGCGTGCAGGCTACGGAAACCGAGGAGGAGGCCGCCGCTTTTATTGAGTCCGAAAAGAAGAGGTATTGGGATGCCAGACATCACTGTTATGCCTATATTCTGGGTGAGCAGGGTCAGACGGTCAGATATTCTGATGACGGAGAACCCTCGGGCACAGCGGGCAGACCGATTCTGGAGGTGCTTACGGCTTCCGGAATCCGGGGGCTCACATTGGTGGTGACCAGATATTTTGGCGGTACGCTTCTGGGAACGGGCGGGCTTGTGCGCGCCTACACACAGGCGGCACAGGCGGGGCTTGCAGCCAGCCGCGTGGCCGTGATGCGCTATGGATATGCCGTCACGGTTGGGACAGACTATAATGGGATCGGCAGGATACAGTACCTTTTGGGAAAGCGCGGGATTCCGATAGAAGAATCCGTTTACACGGAGCAGGTATCCGTCAAATTTCGGGTGCCTTACGAGGAGAAAGAAAAACTGATAAAGGATATCACGGAGACCACCGCAGGCACAGCGCAGGTGAGCACCTCTGATCCTTTCTATTATAAAAGCACGGAAGGAAGCTAGGAGAACAGTTTGCCTGACAAGAGGACGTTCGCCCGGAAGCGTTTCTGCTGTGCGGAAAGGCGGCGTGCCATGGACGAGAAGAAAAAGGCGGAAATGACGATCGAGCAGACGAAGGACAGCCAGACATACGATGACTATGCCAATTTTGGTGTGGACGAAATCAGGGAACTGCTCGGGAAGGGGCAGTATACCAGACTCAGGCAGATTATCACGGAATTGAACGATGCGGACATTGCCGATTATCTGGAGGAGATGGAGGAGGAAGAGGTAGTTAAAATTTTCCGCATTCTGCCGAAGGATACAGCGGCTGACGTCTTTTCCTATCTGGAGATCGACCAGCAGCAGTCCATTATCACTTCCCTGTCTGATAAGGATGCGGGCCGTATTATTGACAACATGATGTCAGACGATGCGAAGGAACTGATGGAGGAGATGCCCGCCAATGTGGTAAAGCGTCTGATCGCCAACACCAGCGCGGACACCAGAAAAGCCATCAACCATCTGATGCGTTACCCGGAGGACTCGGCGGGCAGCGTAATGACGGTGGAGTATGTGGATTTGAAGGAGAATCAGACCGTTGCGCAGGCCATTGAGCGGATCAGGAAGGTGGGCGTGGACAGCGAGACCATCAATATCTGTTACGTGCTGGACAATAAACGCACGCTGGTCGGCACCGTGGCCCTGCGCTACCTGCTCCTCAGTGATCCGAAGTATGTTATAGGCGACATCATGCACAGAAATGTGATTTCCATCCATACCCTGATGGATCAGGAAGAAGTTGCCAGACAGTTTAAAAAATATGAATTTACCGCGATGCCGGTGGTGGACAACGAGGACAGACTTGTGGGAATCATCACTGTGGACGACGTGGTGGACATTTTGGAGGAAGAGACCACAGAGGATATTGAGAAGATGGCGGCAGTGGTGCCTTCCGATAAGCCCTATCTAAAAATGACGGTGTTTGATGCTTTTAAGAAGAGAATCCCGTGGCTGCTGCTTTTGATGATCTCGGCCACCTTCACGGGGAGCATCATCACTTCCTTCGAGAAGGAACTGAGCAGATATGTGGTGCTGACGGCATTTATTCCCATGCTCATGGATACCGGCGGAAATGCGGGCGGCCAGGCGTCCGCCATTATCATCCGTGGTATATCTCTGGATGAGATCGCATTCAGCGACTGGGCAAGAGTGATCTGGAAGGAGATCAGGACGGCGCTGCTTTGCGGCGCGACCCTCTCCGTCTGCAACTTTGCCAGACTGATGCTCTTTGAGGATGTGGGCGTCCGGGTGGCGCTGGTGGTCTGCATGACACTGCTGATGGCTGTTATTGTGGCGAAGATGGTGGGATCAACGCTGCCCATGATTGCAAAGAAAATCGGGCTTGACCCGGCAGTGATGGCAAGCCCGTTTATTACAACGATTGTTGATGCGATTTCGCTTCTGATTTATTTCCGAGTGGCGGAGCTGGTGCTGGGGATCTGACACAGACTCAACAGTCTGCCTCGCAAGAATTGCGTTGCAATTCTTGTTGGTGTCGCCAAAGATTACAGCATCTGAGGTATGTCCGACGAAGCCGAGCAGAGAGTGCGCAAGCACGAATTTGCGAGTTTGACTACGTTGCCTATTTCCGTGCCGCCGCGGAGATTGCAGCCCTCTTTCTGAGAGTCGGATCCAGAATCTTTTTGCGGATTCTCAGGCTCTCGGGCGTCACTTCCAAAAGCTCGTCGGTGTCGATGAACTCAAGCGCCTGCTCCAGACTTAAAACTCTGGGAGGCGTGAGGCGGAGTGCCTCGTCCGCACTGGAGGAGCGGGTGTTTGTGAGCTGCTTTTTCTTGCAGACATTTAATTCAATGTCTTCGCCGCGCCCGTTCTGCCCGACCACCATACCGGAATAAACCTTTTCGCCGGGGCCGATGAAGAGAGTGCCGCGCTCCTGCGCGTTGTAGAGACCGTAGGTGATGGCCTCACCCGCTTCAAAGGCGATGAGAGAACCCTGTTTGCGGTACTGGATATCTCCTTTGTAGGGGCCGTAGCCGTCGAAGATGGTGTTCATGATACCGTTTCCCTTGGTGTCTGTCAAAAACTCGCCGCGGTAGCCGATCAGTCCCCTTGAGGGGATGGAAAATTCGAGACGGGTGTAACCGCCGGAGGCCATGCCCATATTCTTGAGCTCGCCCTTTCTCTGGCTGAGTTTTTCGATGACAGTCCCGGAGAATGCCTCCGGCACATCCACATAGCACAGTTCCATGGGCTCTGTCTTTTTGCCGTTCTCGTCTGTCTTGTACAAAACTTCCGCTTTACTTACTGCAAACTCATAGCCCTCCCGGCGCATATTCTCAATCAGGACAGAAAGGTGAAGTTCGCCGCGCCCGGATACCTTGAAGGCTTCTGTTGTTTCAGTCTCCTCCACCCGCAGGGAAACATCCGTGTTCAGCTCCCGGAAGAGACGGTCGCGCAGATGTCGGCTGGTGACATATTTTCCCTCCTTGCCGGCAAGAGGGGAATCGTTAACGATAAAGTGCATGGCAATCGTCGGCTCTGAAATTTTCTGGAAAGGGATCGGCTGCGGGGTGTCGGGGGAGCAGAGGGTGTCGCCGATGTGGATGTCCGCAATGCCGGAAATTGCCACAATGGCGCCGATGTTGGCCTCCTTCACCTCTATCTTATTTAAACCGTCGTACTCGTAAAGTTTGCTGATCTTTACTTTTTTCAGTTTGTCGGGATCATGGTGGTTCACAATGACCACTTCCTGATTGACCCTGACGCTGCCGTTATCAACCTTGCCAACGCCGATGCGGCCCACATATTCGTTGTAATCGATGGTGCTTACTAAAATCTGTGTTCCTGCATCAGGATCGCCCTGGGGCGCAGGAATGTGTTCGATGATGGTGTCAAAGAGCGGAGTCATATCCTTGCCCTTGACCGTGAGCTGTGTGGTGGCCGTGCCGGTCTTTGCGGAGGCGTAGACGAAGGGACAGTCAAGCTGTTCGTCGTTGGCATCCAAATCCATGAAAAGCTCCAGCACCTCGTCCACTACCTGAATGGGTCTCGCTTCCGGACGGTCGCACTTGTTGATGCACACGATTACCGAAAGATCCAGTTCCAGAGCCTTTTTCAATACAAATTTCGTCTGGGGCATGGGGCCTTCAAAAGCGTCAACCACGAGGATGACGCCATCTACCATTTTGAGCACGCGCTCCACCTCTCCGCCGAAATCGGCATGGCCCGGGGTGTCGATGATGTTTATTTTGGTTCCTTTGTAGGTGACTGCGGTGTTTTTGGAGAGAATCGTGATCCCGCGCTCCTTCTCAATATCGTTGGAGTCCATAACGCGCTCCGCCACTTCCTGATTTTCCCTGAAAACGCCGCTCTGCTTTAACAGCTCGTCCACCAGCGTGGTTTTGCCGTGATCTACATGGGCGATGATTGCTATATTTCTTACATCTTCTCTTGTCTGTTTCATGTTGTACCATGCCTTTCTTATGTCTGCCTGCAGTAATTCTCTGGCCGCAGACTACGCAGTCTGCGACGATTATATCACTTGTACCGGGTTCTTGCAAGGGGAGAGGACGGTGTCGGCACGACAAACGCATGAATGAGACCATCCCCTGAATCGTTCCATTCTGGCCTCTTTTAAAAAGATAATACTTCTTCCAGATACTTGACCGGCCGCAGACTAATCGCAAAACGTTTTTTCCTCAGGGACAGCCCTGGCCGCATAATCTCTATCATTTTCAAGATACTCAGGCTCCATTTCCTTATAATGTTCTGGTTCTGTGCCGCCTGTTTATCCAGCGTTGTATTGGCATCTTCCCAGAATGTTACGTCCAGATGCCAGTGCATGCTCTCCATACTCCAGTGTCCCCTTACCACTCGCCGGAAGGTTTCTGTTTCCGGCACAAGACTGCTGATATAATAACGGCATTCTTTCCGCTCTCCTTTTTCATCCTTTATTGTTTTTTCTTCCATCCCTATACTTTTTATGCCTTTCCACTCCTTCTTCTGCGAAAGCCATCTTATGTCATCGCTCTGGTAATATTCCCGCTTCTCCATCTGCCTGTGCGCTTTCTCCGTCATACTTATATAGCAGCCATTCCCTTTGAGCTTCCGTCGTGTCTGCGTGTCCCCAAAATACAGCGCCACATCTTCATACAGTCCCGTCTGGTTCCCTTTCAGCGAAAGCACATAATCCGCCCGCTTCTTCCGGATCTTTTCCGCTATGGCTTTCTGGGTCCCCATGGCATCTATTGTAATGATCGGCCCTTTTATCTGTATCCTGTCAAGCAGTTCTGGGATTGTCGTGATCTCATTGCTCTTTTCGCTGACTACCTTCTGCCCCAGACAGAAGCCGTCCTCCCTGCACCATGCGGATACGATATGGGACGGCTTTCCCTCTTTGCGCTTATTGGACCGCATCGTTTTCCCATCTATACAGATGATCCTTTTTAATGCCTCCCCTTCGTTTCTGTTTAAAAGTTCCTGCCATTTCCCATAAAGCTGCTGCAGGATTTCCGGGGACACCAGACCCATCACACGGTTAATGGTGTCATGGGACGGCACCCCGTTCTCTAGTTCTATATATTTGCGCAGGTAATCCTGGTATGCTTCGGCAAACATGGCTATTTCCACCCAGTCATCCGCATCGGCAAGCGTTGCAAAAAGGACTATGACCAGTATATCCTTCAGTTAATGCCTTACCTTTCTTGTCTGACGCACATCCTCAATATATTCCATCCAGTCCAGCAGTTCTTCTGTTATGTAAACCTTCCTTTTTCTTCTATCTTATCAGAATAACAGGTTGTTTATAATTTATTTACTCATGCGTTTGTCGGGACGGTGTGGTGTGAAATGGGTGTAGAGTATAAAAAGATTTGCAGAATTGGATATTCTGCGAAATTATCTGTAAAAGACAAGGAGCAGGATAGCCGCCAAGTACGATATGCAAGATTGTTTATCAATATAACAGCATGCCGATTTCTGAGGCGGATATGAGGAAACTTCAGGAGATTGCAAAGGATTACAGCACAGTCAAAAATTATGTGTATCAGCGTTACGGCAGTATTAGGAGCCGGACTAAAATGTCTTTAACAGCCCGTTTCAGTTTGAGACAAAGCAGCGGCGGATTGGTGTGAGTGCGGCATATGACATCGGGTATGTATTTTTCGCGCCGATGATATGTGATTTTGTGCTGTGGTTTCGGGAACAGGTGGAGGAATTCCGGCTGGAAAATATACTTTTCTGCGCCCGGGACGGTTATCTGGTCAAGCAGCTGTATGACGAACTGTGTAACAGTATTTCTTCTGTTTACTTTCTGACGTCCAGAACGGCTGCGATACGGGCATGTATGGAGAATGAGGAAGACATCCGTTATGTTGGGGAGATGAAATTCAGCGGAAGCCTGACGGGACAGCTTGAAAAGCGGTTCGGAATCCGTGTGGATGAGACGGATGAACGGGCGCAGCTGCTGGACTATAAGTCTGCAAATAGAAAGTCAAGCAGAAATTTGTGAACTTTGAAAATTTTATAC
>CAMQTN010000089.1 GCA_947037115.1 uncultured Lachnospiraceae bacterium | reverse complement strand
CTACACTTCTAGCTTCGTCGGCAGCGTCAGATGTGTATAAGAGACAGGATTATACGTCCTTTTAAGCGGACGATTTGCAAAATTTATTGATATAAAGCAAGAATGCGATACATCCGCCATCTGATGTACCGCATATCTTTTGTGCTCTTATTCTTTTCGCACTTCTTATTCTTACTCTGCCGCCGTCTGTTCGGCCGGCGCCCTGTCACGATAAAACGCCAACTGGTTTTTCCCTCGCTTTTTCGCTTTATACAATCCCTGATCAGCCGCCTTGTAAAGTGTCTCGAAATCCTCTCCCTCCTGCGGGAAGATGGCCACACCGATGCTTGCCGTCGCCTTATACTTCACATACTCGCCCGCCTGGAAACTTTTGAAGAAATTTTCCACTTTTCTGGCTTCCTTCAGAATATCCTCATCGTTCGAAATATCCTTCAGGAAAACCATAAATTCATCGCCGCCCACGCGCCCTACGATATCAGAAGCGCGGAAGATTGCTCCAATCTGCTTTCCCAGCGAACGCAGTACCTCGTCGCCAAACGCATGTCCCATAGTATCGTTGATTTTCTTAAAATTATCAATGTCAAACAAAAACATCATGGACTGTTTATCCGCATTCTGCGCCATATAGTCCTTAATCTTACGTTCCGTGGCAAGTTTGTTATTAAGACCGGTCAGCAGATCCGTATCCGCCTTATCCTCCAGCTCCCTCTTCTTTTCATTGCTGCGGATCTTGCCGACAATATTGATCACCATAACAATACAGAAGAATACGCCGATCACAATCAGAAGGGAGACGACCATATTTTTTGTATTCCTGCGAAGATAGCTGGCCTGTCTGTTTACATAGGATTCGCTGACGCCCAGTACCATATCCCATTGATTTGTGCCTATCGGTACAAAAGTCAAAACCTGCATCTGATTCCCTGTCTTCACGGCGAGGTTCCCACGGGAACCGTTGCCGATGCGGTTGCGAATCATTCTCGCCGTATCTTTGTTCTCCGGTTCAAGCGCAGAAAAAAGATTCCCTCCCTGCAGACAGGCATTGGTCGATGAACCGCTTGTCCCCAGTATATTGCCCGACATATCCACAACGGCAAGAAAGCTGGTGGAATCGTATCCTGAATTCAATAGCATATCCGAAAATTTATGCATCGGGTAGAGAAGGATCAGATATCCCTGTGCTGTATCTGAAGAAATACGTTTCACCACAGCCACCGACTGTACCTCTTCCGCATATATATAGGATCGTTCTCCTGCAAGAACCTCCTGGAACCATACCGTTTCACTGATATCAAGAGAATGTCCGGCCTGATCGACTGCCGCTCCCTTATCGTCACTGTAAAGAACCGTTTCCACCTCAACCGAATCAGCCGCAACGCCAAGCAGTTCTGTCACACGTGCGCTGTTCCGTACCCCTTCGCTCTCAAGCAGTCTCTTTATGGGTTCGCCCGCCTTACTCACGCCATCAAGCCGATTCTGGAATCTCTCCCCGTAGGTTTCAGTTGAGGAAATCAACGTCTTAAGCGCCGTATTTTCTGCTTCTTTATTGCTTTTAGAGTAAAAGCTGACCAACATGCCCACCACAACAACCATCATGACCCCTGTCGGAATCAGCCACTGCAGCACACTTGACCTGTTCTGATTAACCATCGATTTCCCCTGTCTCCTCATCTATTTTGAGAGAAAATTCCAGATCGGATGGAAGTTCCTCCGCTTCAGGTTCCAATTTTTTAAAAATACCACTATAAATCCATGCAGCAGCATATGCCGGTGCTGAAATTCCAAACAAAATAACAAAGAGGAGCGCATAAGTTGAAAAATATCCAATTACTAAAGGCAATATGTAACACACTGCCATCAAAATCGTTCTGGGCAGATTGGCAAAGGCCAGCAGCATAGCATTCTTAAGTGTATTTTTTACTGAATTCTCAAATCTGGCCAGCACCGGGAACACATACACTGCAATCAATAAAAGAAGGATTGCCACCGCCACCACTGCTATCACCAGGGCTTTCGGAAAAACCAGCCCCGAATAATTGATAATCCAGATGTCTCCTATATAGATCACAACCACCAGAAGCATCATGAGCCATATAAGAGTTGCCTGCCTAAAATTCGAACGGAAGGATTTAAAAAAGCCTCTGATGAGATATCCCTCCTCACCGCGGACGATTTTGAGCAGTACATAATGCATTGCCGTAAATGCAGCCCCCCCAGTTATGATCGGAATGCAGCAGACAATCATCAAAAAATTTAAAATCATCAAATCCCCCACACGGTTTAAAAATCGCATGACGGGACTGTCCATGTCAAAAAATTTGCCCATTAAATATTTCTCCAAAAGAATCCGACTTTTATTTTATCACACAGCATTTCCAAAAACCATAAAAATATTATAATATGTAAAAAAATAAACTATTTTAGATTTTATATTTTGTACTCACCTGCTGATACTGCATGTTAAGTGTCTGGTACATTTTCAGGATACTGGCCGTCTCCCGCTTCACGTGCGCCATGATTTCATCGTAGGATTGCGACAGCACCATGACAATCTGTTTCTTGAACCGGTTCTTTGCAACCTCTTCATTCAGAATGCGAAGCACCTGCTGTTTCGTCGCCGCTTCCCTGTAACTTCTCTTATTGACCAGCGCACTCACCACATCCGCCACCTGTAATACTCCCTGCCGAACATCGATCTGCTGTTCATTCAGGCGTTTCGGATAACCGCTCCTGTCTCCTCTCTCATGGTGCGCCAGTGCAATATTGATAATCTCGGCGTCCATCTTATGTTCCAGCTTTTCTTTTGTAATTGCCACATGTGTGCGGACATGTTTGATTTCCTCAGGTTTTAGCTTTCTGGGCGCCATAACGATATCCTGTGATATCGCAATCATGCCCAGATCATGAAGCAGAGCCGCATAGTAAATCATTTCCCGCTCCTGGTCGGGAAGGAACAGGCGGGACGCGATTTCCTCGCATATACAGATTGTGGTGACAGTATCGAGCACCATACCCTCCCTGACGAATCCCAGACAGTAAATCAGCATATCCAAAAATTTCTTCTTATTTTCATTGGAAAAAATCATATACTCGGCGATCTCATTCAGCTCCGTCTTATACTCTCCGCTTTCCAGTTTTTCTTTTATGTTATATTTTGAGTAGCACTGATAAAACCGCTCCAGCCCCGTAGCGGAAAGTTTCGTACCTGCCTGCTTCTGGAACATGCGCGGGTCAAACTGCGTACCCATGGTATTGGAATAAATATCTATCTTCTCGGCAATATTGATATAAGCCGCCACATCCTTATAAGCATAGTCGACCGCCTGCAGTTTCTCATAGTCTCTGCAATGATACATAATCACTTTTGCCAGATCAGGCTCCGGAGACAAATACTTAAAGAAAAGATATCCATAAATGGAATGCGCCATGCTGTCTCTGGTCTCATACTGCAGCATGTCGTTGATTCTGCCGCGCTCGGTTTTGTAAGCGCCGATGTCATGCATCGTCGCTATCATAACGATATCTGCGAGCTCAAACTCCTCGTATTTATTCTCCTCCTGAAGCATCTTATAGACGATATACGCCACCCTTGACCCATGTTCGATCAGGGTCGGATTAATCAGCTTCAAAATATCCCTCATCAACAGATAAATATCTTTACTTTTAATATACTCCATAAACTTCTCCCGTCCCTAAACCTGTCACAGTACAAATTCCATCGGTGTATAGATTATGCCATCGCTCTTCTCCTGCGGGCGCAGATCCCGAAACCCCAGCCTGTGATAAAATTCAATGCCGTAGGGTGAAGAATTTACCGTCACACGGGAGGCCTGCATTTCCGTCAGAAGATAATTTGACAAATACTGCATAAGCGCCCGTCCGATTCCCCTTCTATGATACCTTTCATCCACAAACAGCAGGGAAATGTGCGTTCCGCCGCGAAGGGTAAGCATCCCCACAATCTTCTTTCCGTCCAACGCCACAAACAACTGGTAGGACCCCACGACAAACATGCGATAGAGTGTCGAATCTGTGATAAAGTTCTCAAAGTTCTTCACGCCCTCAGGAGAGTAGACATCCGCCTCAAACCGTAAAAAAGTCCGCCACGCCAGCGACATGGCATCCTCCCATTCATCCCGATATGCATTTCTGATCTGATACGGCACTTCCAAACTTATCTGCAGCTCCTTTTTAAGTCTTCTTATTATTCTAACGTATTTTTTCTGAAATTACAACCGAAAGCAATTATTTAGCCGCCTCGCTTCCCACCTTATTGACAAGGGGAAGGCCGTTCTCCAGCGCATAGGCATTCTCTAACGTCACCCTGGCGATGGCCTGCATCGCCTCTCTGGTAAAAAAGCCCATATGCGAAGTAATCAGCACATTGGGAAAAGTCATAAGCCGTGCCAGATTTTCGTCCCGCATGATCTCGTTGGATTTATCCTCATAAAAAATCCCTTCTTCCTCCTCGTATACATCCAGACCCACACCGCCAAACTTTCCGGCTACCAGTCCGTCAATCAGCGCATCCGTGTCAATCAGCGCACCTCTGGAGGTATTGATCAGGTACACGCCGGCCTTCATATTTGCAATCGACTGGGCATTGACAAGATGCCTTGTCTCTGAAGTCAACGGGCAATGCAGGGAGATCACATCCGAGCGCTCCATAAGCTCCTGCACGGACACATATTCCGCCTCCACATCCTTGTTCGGATAAGGATCATAGGCCAGGACTTCCATGCCGTATCCGTTACAAATACGGATCATGGCCTGCCCAATCTTACCCGTACCCACAACGCCTACCGTCTTGTGATACAAATCCACGCCCATGAGGCCATGCAGACTCATGTTAAACTCTCTCGTTCTGTTGTAGGCTTTGTGCGTGTAGCGATTCACGGTCATGAGCATCGTCATGGCAAATTCCGCCACCGCTTCCGGAGAATAGCTGGGCACGCGCAGCACCTGTATTTTATCTTCGGCCGCCTTCACGTCCACATGATTAAAGCCGGCACTCCGCAGCAATATTGCTTTCACATGCATGTCGTAAAGCTGCTGGATCATATTTGCATTGACATAGTCATTCACAAAAATGCAGACCGCGTCATAGCCCTTCGCCAAAGAAACCGTCTCCTCGTGAAAAGGCACTTCATAAAAATGAATCTCAAATCCATACTCTTTTCCCATTGGCTCAAACCAGATCCTGTCATAAGGTTTTGTGCTGAAAAATGCAATTTTCATATATTTCTCCCTCTCATAAACTGTTGTGAAAACGTGTGTTTCAGATTGTTAGTATATACATAAGCTTTTAAAATATTCTACAGAAAAAGAGACTCTGTACTGCAGAGTCTCCCGCCGCAAATACTTCTTTACTTCCGGGCCGTTTCAGCAAATAAACCATCAAAGAAACTGCTCACACTCTCCCTGATACTCTCAAGAAAACCTTCTTTCGCGCCTTCCACAGCGCTGTCTACGGCCTCCTCTATCGCCTGGTCGGCCTGCTCCACCACATCTCCCAGCGCTTCGTCGGCCTGTTCTACTGCAGCGGAACCATACTCCTCATACATTCCCTTCACCTGACCCGCGATCCCCTCCGCTTCCGTTCCGATATTCTCCAGAACAGGCGCCTTTCCATCGCGCGGCTGTGTAACGGCCAGATACGCCACGCAGAGAATCGCCGCAAGACACAGGAGCTTCAAAAATTTTTTCATACTTTCTCCTCAATCAGGTAACCTTCTGTAAAACAAAACGGTAGATGTCACCGTATACGTCCTCTCTGTCGGCCTCATTCAGTATCTCATGCCTGTCGCCCGGGTAAAACTTTATCTGCACCTGCTCCATTCCCAGCCCTTCAAAGGAATGAAAAACTTTCTCCACATCCCTGCCGTAATTCCCAACCGGATCTTCCTTCCCGGACACAAAGAAAACCGGGAGATCCTTTGGCATCTGCTGTAATTTTTCTGCATCATACAGATTCCAGATCAGTTTCATCAGCGTCTGAAATCCATTTGCCGTAAAGATAAACTGACACATCGGATCTTCCCTGTGGCGTTTTGCATTCACAGGATTGAGGCTGACCCAGCTGCCGGAATCTTCAGGACCGGCCTTCAGCCCTCTGTTGTAAGCACTGAAAAGCATCTTGTCCAGCCGCCTGCATATATGTTTGGGGCCGGCAAAGATACTGATCAGTGTGGCAAGCATCCATGCAAAAATAACCATACGCCTTGGATGCATGCCCGTACCCATAATAACAGCGCCGTCTATACCGCTTCCGTAGCGCATCAGATAATTGCGCAGGATAAAGGAACCCATACTGTGTCCCAAAATGATATAGGGAACGCCCGGGTACTCCTCCTGCATCATCTTCTTGAGTCTGTGCTCATCCCGCACAAGCACGGTAGCCGCATCTTCCTTACAAAAATAGCCTCTGAGTTCTCCCTCTTTTACAGACAGGCCATGCCCCAGATGATCGTCACCTACCACAAGAATGCCTTTCCCGGCCATAAACCGCGCAAAGTCATCGTAGCGGTCAATATATTCCGACATACCGTGTACGATCTGTAAAATGCAGATAGGCTTCTCCGTTTCCGGGACCCATTTAATTGCGTGGAGTTTATGTTCCCCATCCCGCGAACCAAAATAAAATTCCTGTTTCTCTATCATCTCTTTTTCCATTCCATAACGCCTGCCGGGAAGCACCTTCCCCTTAGCAAATTTCTGATCCTGCCGGCATGAACCGTTCAGGTGTCATTACTGCAAGATTACCGTCCTCGTCCGCCGCACTTAAGATCATCCCTTCAGACATCTGTCCTGCAATTTCCCTGGGCTTCAGATTCACAAGTACCATAACTCTCTTACCCACAAGTTCTTCCGGCTTATAATACTGCTTGATGCCCGAGAGAATCTGTCTTGTGCTGCCTCCAACCTGTATTTTAAATTTTAAAAGTTTCTTGGATTTGGGCACTTCTTCACACTCGAGTACCAACCCTACCTGAAACTGGCATTTATCAAAATCATCGTAGGTGATCTCAGCCTTCGGTTCAAGCTCCACAAATTTTTCATCCATACCTGACTCGCCCTCTTCGCCCGTCTCTCCCCTTCTCTGTGCAAACATGGCCTCTACCTTCTCCATTACCTCCGCAAGATCCTGTCTTGCAAAAAGTATTTCAGGCGTCCGTGTCACCTGTCCGCCGGAAGGGTAAAGGGCTGACGCCGCTTCAGTATCCTGTTCTGCCGCACATTTCTCCAGCACAGCGAAATCTACCAAAGACGCGTTCATCTGCTCGGAAATCCGTTTCGCGGTTTCTGGCATATAAGGCTCCAAAAGTGAGGCTCCCACCAAAATCGCGTTGGAAAGATTGTAAAGTACAGTGGCCAGCCTGTCACGCTTTGTCTCATCCTTCGCAAGCGCCCACGGCATCGTCTCGTCAATGTATTTATTGCTGCGCTTAAAAAGTGTGAATATTTCCGTAATCGCATCCGCCACCCGCAGCTCGTCCATCTTGCGTGACACCCTGTTATAGGTATCTGTGAGAACGCGGAACAAATCGGCATCCACATCCTCCGCTCCTGCATCCACACCGATCTTCTTATTCTCCACTCTGCCGTCAAAATATTTATTGCTCATGGAAATGGTTCTGTTGACCAAATTCCCCAGCGTGTTGGCCAGATCG
This sequence comes from uncultured Lachnospiraceae bacterium, assembly GCA_947037115.1. GTDB lineage: Bacteria > Bacillota > Clostridia > Lachnospirales > Lachnospiraceae > UBA3282. The sequence continues at coordinate 6,960 of CAMQTN010000089.1, read as the reverse complement.
GAATTCATACGCTCTACCATGAGATCCCAGGTAATCACACCATCATTTTCAAAAGGCATCTCATGCAGCACGAAGTAACGCACCGCATCCACGCCGAAGAAAGCAATTAAGTCATCCGCATAAATCACATTTCCCCTGGATTTACTCATCTTGCCGTCGCCCTGCAAAAGCCAGGGGTGTCCGAACACCTGCTTCGGCAGGGGCTCACCCATCGCCATAAGGAAAATAGGCCAGTAAATCGTGTGGAAACGGATGATATCCTTGCCGATCAGATGCAGGTCTGCGGGCCAGAGTTTCTTATACTGGCCGCTGCTGTCTGCGTCGGTATCATAACCGATACCCGTAATATAGTTTGTAAGTGCATCCATCCAGACATAAATCACATGTTTGTCATCAAAATCCACCGGGATACCCCATTTATAGGAAGTCCTGGACACACACAGATCCTGAAGCCCCGGCAGGAGGAAGTTATTCATCATCTCATTTTTGCGCGAAACGGGCTGAATAAATTCCGGATGGGTATTGATATGCTCGATCAGCCTGTCGGCATACTTGCTCATCTTGAAGAAATACGCCTCCTCCTTTGCGGGCTTCACTTCCCTGCCGCAGTCCGGACATTTGCCGTCCACAAGCTGCGACTCCGTCCAGAAGGACTCACAGGGCGTACAGTACATTCCCTCATAATACCCCTTATAGATATCCCCCTGGTCATGCAGCTTCTTAAAAATTTTCTGCACCTGCTTTTCATGATAATCGTCTGTCGTGCGGATAAATTTGTCATATGATGTATTTAACGCGTCACAGATTCTGCGGATCTCACCCGCCACATGATCCACATATGCCTTCGGCGTAACCCCCGTTTCCTGTGCTTTCAGTTCGATCTTCTGCCCGTGTTCATCCGTACCCGTCTGAAAGAATACGTCATAGCCATCTTTTCTCTTAAAGCGGGCGATACTGTCTGCCAGCACGATCTCATAACTGTTTCCGATATGCGGAACACCGGAAGTATAGGCAATCGCCGTTGTAATATAATATTTTCCCTTATTCATGACACGCTTCCTTTCCACTTTCCTTCTAATTTTCAAGTCTATCGTAAAGGTGCGTGATTGTCAATTCCCGCAGGTTTCTTCTTTGCGGTGTCCTCCAGCCTTTATTTTAGATACAGAAGATACCATGGCGCTGCATGGCCGCTTGTTTTGTCGCCCTTCGGAAGATGGAGCGTCCGCGTTGCCGTTTCAGGAAGATTCGGATCTTTCCTGTATAAGCGCATGCTTATATAAGTCCCATCCTTTCTGGCGCTTGGGCCGGGCGTAAATTCAGCTTTCGCAGATACATTGCCCGGCAGCAATAACCATACGTCTTTATTGGGAATCGAAATATCGCACGGCCCCAAATAACCTGTATCATCTTTCCGTGTTGACAGCTCCCCGCCGTATTGCAGGAAATCTACGCTTCCGACCTGACCGCTTACCTTTTTATACGCCTCATCATATCCGTTTTGGTAAAATTTCTGATTGTCTGCCCCTGTTCCTAACATCAGATGTCCGTCAACCCATGCCGCCGTACCCGCAGTCAGATTATCCGCAGATGCCGACGATACATCATCCGGCACGGACTGGCTGGCTGCAATGCCTTCCAGAAGCGTATCAAAATCAATTTCCTTCGGATCAACGGCGCTTTCCCCAGACGGTCTTGTATGCACGACGCGAATGCCCTCGTCCGTTTTCAGGGATAATCCGGCTTCCGTCGTAAAATAAGTATTTATGGAATTAAGCTGATCCGCTACCCCACGTTTAAACAAATCAAGCCGGTCCGCCAGCATATGGAAATCCTCCGAATCAATTACCACCGCATCGCCGCCGTTTTGGTACACAATCCTGCCATAAGATTTCAAGCCGCTTCCTGTGGTTTCGTCCTTTGTGTCCGCCGCCAGCGCTATACTGCACGTTCCGATCAGCAACGCTGAAATCAGCGTGACAGACAGTAATTTTTTCCTCATAAATTTATTCCTCCCTGCTCGTAAATGGTTTCCTCTGTTATCTCCTCCGCCTTTTCCTGCACTGCCCCAGCCGGGCAATCGTTTCCCGAAACAGATATTTCGGGCAGTTTTTCCGTTCCAGACGTCTCCGTTTCTTCTCCGGTTATTTCCGATGGCGCATCCGTCTCCGTTGTCTCCGGCTCCTCTCTGGTGATCTCTGTTACCTCGTCCGCCTCCGATGTCTCTGTCTCCTCCTCAGCGATCTCCGTCTCCTCGTACGCCTCCGATGTCTCTGTCTCCTCCTCAACGATCTCTGTCTCCTCGTACGCCTCCGTCAGCTCATCCGTTACGAATTTCTCCTCCACATACTCATACTCCAAATCATATTCCACGCCGTCACCGCTCTCGGCTGCATGTATGATATGTGCATAGCAGGCCGGATCGAAAACTTCTCCCGAAATCGTGGACAGTTTTTCCCACAGAAGGTAAAAATCCGCCTCATAAAACCCTGCCCCTTTTTCTCCGTCCTGATAAGTCATATTCCCCTGGGAGAGTATCTCCCGCACTTCCGGCTGTTTTGCAGAAAGTTCCTCCGCCCGCACAACCGGCTGTTTTTGTGAGTGCATCACCGCCATACATAATCCGAAAGACATCGCAACAGTCAGACTCCAAACCTTTTTTTCCACTGTTTTCCTCCTTACTCCCTGTATTCTTTTTGGTTTGGCATCAGATATAGTGTATTCGTTTCATCCTCATAGCGGTAAGCAAGCGAATCTGACGCCAGTATATTCATCTTCTCGTTGATTTTTTCATTCATTCTTTCCAACGCTGCCTGCAGTTCTCTCTCCAGATCCCTGATATCATCGTCAAGCCGGTCCATGCGCTTATCGATTTCTTTCATGTTTTCCCCCAGCGCGGTCTCAAGATTTTTTTCCACTTTCGACAATTTTTCCCAAAGCTTCCCGTCTTCCTTCTCCAATGCCTTTATTTTTTCATGAACGCCAGCCATATCCGTACGCGCCTGCTCTATTTCTCTCCGGAGTTCCCCAATCTGTTCCTGTATCATCGGTATCTTTTCCTGATCTGCCACCCGTATCAACTCCGACAGTTCCTTCATTTTTACCTCAAGCGCGCTGATATTTTCCACGACAGTTTTTGTCTCCCGCTCCAGCATGGCAAGCGTTTCCGCCACCTTCTCGCTTCCGTCCCCATATTCTTTGATTATCTTTGAAATTTCTGTCTGTGCCTGTTTCATCGTCGTCTGTAGTTCTTTTATTTTCTCTGCCAGCGCGTTCGTATTCATAAGATACTCCTGCCGGAGCTCCTCCCCAGAATCCATCGACATATACTCTTCCATTTCCTTCTCATGAGTGGTTGTCGCGAGTTCCTGCGTCCCCTCAGTTCCGCGCACATCCTGCGCAGTCTGCGATTCCTGTGCGGCCTGCAGCTTTGCCGCTTTCCTCGCCGCCTCTTCCTTCCTTTTCTCCTGCGCACTGTTTCCCCACCATAAAAGCAGGAGTAACAGCACAATAATCACCACGGCCACGGCGCCGATCACCACGACGGAAAGCCGGTTTTCTTTCCTTTCCGGATCTTGCCTCCACTCATTAAAATAATCTGACAGTTTTGTCATAAATTCTCGCATAAAAGCCTCCTTTTATTTACTTTTTTGTTTTCAACATTTGGAATCCAGCGGCGATCTGCCGTAGACCCGCACAGAAAATGTGCGGAATAAAGTATACTTTAATATGTGTCCAAAGATTGTATCATCACGATACCAAATCATTTTCCATTTTGCAATATCGGAATATTGCACAAGCTGCAGACAAAAAGGAAAACCAGAATGCCCGTTGTTTCCGATGCACTCTGGTTTTTACCACTACAAACGAAATTACGTTATGCCTAAATTTTTCTAAAAATGAAAGAAATTCAGTAAGTCAGTATCTCGTATCCGTCCTCCGTAACTGCCAGCGTTACCTCCCACTGCGCGGAAGGCTTCCCGTCTTCTGTGTAGACCGTCCATCCATCTTCATCGTCGATATAGATATCGGCCTTTCCCATATTCACCATAGGCTCGATGGTAAACACCATCCCCGGCACCATTAACATCTCCGTGCCTTTCGGCGTCACATAGCTGACAAATGGCTCTTCGTGAAATTCCAGTCCAATACCATGCCCGCCAATCTCCCGCACAATAGAATAACCGTTCTTCTTTGCATGATCATTGATTGCCTGCGCCATATCCCCCAAAAAATTCCAGGGTTTTACCTGCTCTAGTCCCACGTCAATGCATTCCCGCGCCACCTGTACCAGCCTGCGCGTCTCCTCCGGTACATTTCCCAACATGAACATGCGCGAGGAATCCGAAAAATATCCATTATATATAGTAGATACATCCACATTGACAATATCGCCATCCCTGAGGAGCCGGTTCTCATCGGGTATGCCGTGGCATACTACCTCATTGATGGAAGTGCATACGCTTTTCGGAAACCCGTCATAGCCCAGTGGTGCGGCAATGCCGCCCATCTCCTTCGTCATATCGCTGACGAGCCTGTCTATTTCCTCCGTACTCATGCCAATATGAATCTGTTTCTCAATTTCATCTAAAATCGCAATATTGAGTTTACTGCTCTCCCTGATTCCCTGAAGCTGTTCGGGTGTCTTGAGAATATCATGGCTGGGTACGATATGTCCCTGTAAAGCATATGCTTCTATTTTTTCATCCATCGCCATATGGCACACCTTGTACTTTTTTCCGCTGCCACACCAACAGGCATCGTTTCTTCCTAATTTTTTCATGATCGTGTCATCTCCATTCCTTAACCTTACCTATCATACCACATCGAAACAGGAAATGCACCACGGTCAGGAAAAATCATTTGGTACGCCATTTCTCCAAAGTTGCCAGAAAGTCTTCCACGCTCCCCCGGTTCCAGAATGCTATAAACCGCTCCGCCATCTCTCCCACGTAATCCTCCTGAAGCACCAGAATCCGATAGAAGAACAGCCTGCCCTGCCTGTGGCTCTCCAAAAATGATTTTCCCACAAGCCGCGCAAGGAAAGTAGAAACAGTCTGCGGTTTCCAATCCTTATGATACGTCTCGTTGACTCTCTGTGTAATTTCCATCAGACTGAGCTCTCTCTCTGCATCCCACAATGTTTTCATGACTAACTGTTCACAATCCGTCAGGTTTTTAAGCCGCATATGTTTTCGCCCTTTCATGTCATTCAAACTCACAAACCTGCGCTTTCGCGCTTATTGTCCGATTTTATCAGACGTTTGCTCGTTAATGCCGCAAAAAATAAATGCCTGCTGCGCAGTCGCTTATTTTTCTTATGCGGCTATTATATTTTATTATTCGTAGAATAGCAAGCGATAATTCCATAAAATTTAATGTTTCCTAAATTGCCTGTTAAAATTCAAGTTGCAGAGACACTTTTGATACTGTAAAATGGGGGAATGAAACTTTTAGAGAAAACACGACACAAATTCATCGGTGACAAAACTTTTTACAAAATGATTCTCGCCATCGCCGTCCCCATTATGATCCAGAACGGTATCACAAACTTCGTGAGCCTTTTGGACAATATCATGATCGGGCGGATCGGCACAGAACAAATGTCCGGCGTGGCCATCGTGAACCAGCTGCTTTTTGTCTACAATTTATGCCTCTTCGGAGGTGTCTCCGGTGCGGGTATTTTTACTGCGCAATATTTTGGGCAAAAAAACCAGGAGGGAATCCGCCAGACTGTCCGTTTTAAAATATGGCTGCTCTCCCTGATCACTCTGATCACAATGATACTCCTGCTGTCTACGGGAGATTCCTTAATTACCCTCTATCTGCAAGGGGATGGAACGCCCGAGAGCGCTGCCGCCACTTTACGTTACGGCAGAGAGTACCTTCAGATTATGCTTCCCGGGCTCATCCCTTTTATGCTGGTGCAGATTTACGCCAGTACCCTGCGGGAATGTGGCCAGACGATTCTGCCCATGAAGGCGGGTATTATCGCCGTCTTTGTCAATCTGGCATTTAATTACATATTAATTTATGGTAAATTCGGAGCGCCGGCTCTCGGTGTGCGCGGCGCAGCCATCGCCACCGTTATTTCGCGCTGTGTGGAGGCTGCTATCGTGTTGATCCACACCCACTGCCATAAGGAACGGAATCCTTTTATCGAGGGGCTCTATAGCACCCTCAAGGTGCCTGCCTCTCTGACAGCGAAAATTATGGCAAAGGGCACGCCGCTTCTTTTAAACGAAACCCTGTGGGCTGCCGGCATGGCTGCATTGACACAATGTTATTCTATCCGTGGCCTGAATGTAATTGCCGCGCTCAATATTTCCAGCACCATCAACAATATTTTTAACATTGTGTTCATCGCGCTTGGCGAGTCTGTCGCCATCATTGTAGGCCAGCTTCTGGGCGCAGGTAAGATGAACGAGGCGCGGGATACAGATAATAAGCTGATCGCCTTCTCCGTCTTTAGCTGTACGCTTGTGGCCGCCGTTATGCTGGGACTGGCAAACTTTTTCCCGCTGTTATACAACACAAACAGCGAGACGAGAGCTATGGCCGCCGCTTTTATTATGCTAACGGCTGTCTTTATGCCGCAAAACGCTTTCCTGCATGCCTCCTACTTCACCCTGCGTTCCGGCGGAAAGACAATTATCACATTTCTTTTCGACAGCGTCTATATCTGGTGCGTCAGCGTAACGATCGCCTTCCTCTTAAGCCATTATACGGCGCTGCCTGTGGCCGCCGTGTTCGCATTTGTGCAGATGGGCGACTGGATCAAGTGCGTGATTGGGTTTATATTGGTCAAAAAGGGAGTTTGGCTGCAAAATATTGTCGCCTGAACTTTTAAAGTTACTCTAAACATAATGATAAAACGGTGGCGACTGTTTCTAAAGTATATTTATGAAACAGTCGCCACCGTTTTATTATTATACTCTGGATTTTAATTATCTATTTCCATAG